>JAHJRX010000056.1 GCA_018830565.1 bacterium
AAGAGTTATAATAATCTTTCTCCTGCTTTAACTAAGATTAATATTAAATTTGATCGAGGAGACTTTGCGATAATTTATGGACCCTCTGGAGCAGGCAAGACCACTTTACTTAAAATTATTTATCGGGATGTTCTTCCAGAAAAAGGCTATTTATTATTTAATGGAAAAAATGTAATGAAGATGCCTTTTCGAGAGATTCCTTATTACCGTCGTAAGATAGGATTTATTTTCCAAGAAACTAAACTTATCGATAATAAGACTGTCTTTGAGAATATTTCTATTATGCTTCGCATTTGCAACTCTTCGGAAGATGAAATATATAAAAAGACCAATCATATCTTAAGTTATATGGGCTTAAGTCATAAAAAGCTTTGCTTTCCTGGCCAACTATCTCAAGGAGAGCAACAAAAGATAGTTATTGCCCGAAGTGTGATTAATGATCCTTGTTTAATATTAGCCGATGAACCAGTCTTGGATTTAGACAAAGAATTAACCAAGGGAATGATGAATTTATTTCAGGAAATGAATAAAAACGGAACAACCATTTTATTTGTTACTAATCAAGAATTTTTAATAAATGAATATGGTTATCTTTCTAATAAAATAGTCTATTTGGAAAATGGCAAGATACAGAAGATTCAATCGAATAACTAAAAAAAATCAAGTTTTTAGCTCTTTAAGATATCAATTTTTAGAAGTAATTAAAAATATTAATAGCTATAAATTTGTAAATTTTTCTTCCTTAGTAAGTATTGTGGTTATATTTCTAATCTTAGGTGGATTTTTACTATTTATGGTTAATATTAATAAATTTATAGCTGATTTATCTTCCAAGGCTTCTATGGTTGTTTATCTAAAGAAGAGTTTAAATAAAGGAGTATTAGAAGACTTAATTAAAAAAATTAAGGTAATTAAAGGAGTAAAAGAGATAAAGTATGTTTCCAATCAAGAAGCATTAGAGGAGTTAAAGGAGTCTTTTGGAAAAGAGGTTAGTGTTTTTAAAGTCTTATCTAAGAATCCTTTGCCAGACTCCTTGAATCTAAAGTTAGAAAATATAGGAAAACGTAACCTAAAAGATAATAAGCACATTGCTAAAATTTCAGCTTTAATTAGCGAGATACCTGGGGTAGATGAAGTAGATTATGGCTATAAAATCTTTGATCTCATCCTTAAAACAATAAAGATTATTAAAATGACTTTTATTGGAATGATGCTTATTCTTTCTTTTTTTACTATTTTACTCCTGACCAATACTTTAAAGCTTACTCTTATTGCCCGAAGAGATGAGTTTGGGGTGATGAAGCTAATTGGAGCTACTAATTGGTATATTCGTCTTCCTTTTTTGGTAGAAGGAATTATTCTTAGCTCTTTAGGTTGTATCTTATCTTTAGTCTTACTTTGGTTTCTCTTTAATATTATCCTGCCAAGGTCAGAGATCTATCTTTTAATTTCTCAGATCCTTGTTTTTTTATCTTGGAAACATTGCTTAGGAATGATGGCGCTGAGCTTATTTTTTGGTTTTGTTTCAAGCTACATGGCTTCATTTAGTATAATTAAACAAAGATGACTATCGCTAATAGATATTTCTTCTTAATGCTTTTTGGTCTCTTATTTTTTTCATCAAGTGGTAGATGTTATAATATTCAAAGTCGAGAAATAGAAAGACAGATTATTAAGGAAGAAAAACATCTTAAAGAGATTAGTAAAAATATTCAAAAAAAGACTAAGACTGTTGATAAATTAAAAAAAAAAGAGGAAGTAACTTTAGCTAACTTAGGGGCAGTTAGAGAAGAAATTATTAAAGATGAAGATACTATTTGGCGATTAAAAAAAGAGATAGAAGAGAAAAATAGAGAAATAGAAAAAGATAAAAAGAAAATATCCCTATCCAATAAAAAATTGAGAGTATACAAAAGTGATCTTTCTTGCTTCATGGTGAATATATATAAGTATAAGAATCGAGGATATTTAGAATATCTAGTTACCGCTAAAGATGGGTGTGATCTTTTAAAAAGATATAGATTTTTAACTGTTTTAGTGACCAGTTTTGCTCATCTGGTGAAAGATATTGAATATCAAAAGAATATTATCTTAATTGAAAAAAAGAATTTAGAGATAAAATGTAGTAATTTAAAAACCTTAAAGGATCAAACAGATCTAGTTTATCAGAAAAAGATAGAAAGAGAAAGAAAAGAAAAGAGACTATTAGCTGAGACTCAAGAGAATAAAGATCTTTGCTTGAGGGATATTGAATACCTAAAAAAAGCTTCTTTAAATATTAAGAAGTTAATTGAAAAATTAGAGGTGCAGAAGAAGAAAAGAAAGGATGAAAACTTTACTTTAACTCATTCAAGATTTCAAACAGATCAAGGAAGATTAAGATGGCCAGTAGATTCTAGAGAAATTTTACGTAATTTTGGAAAAAGTAAACATAAAAACTTTAATGCTTATGTTTATAACCAAGGAATTGATATTTCTGTGGAAAATAAGTCTTCTGTCCGTAGCGCTGAAGCAGGAAAGGTGGTCTTTTCAGACTGGTTTAAAGGATATGGTCAGATGGTGATGTTAGACCATGGCGGTGGTTGTTATACTTTATATAGCAACTTAAACCAGATCTTGGTTGCTGATAATAGTAATGTTAACAAAAATGTACCTATTGGTATTATTGAAAATAGTTCTTATCTTCATTTTGAAGTAAGGATAAATGGAAATCCCATAAATCCATTGATTTGGTTAGAAAGATAAAAAGAAAGGTTGTTAAAAATGAAGTTTCTTAGAAAGAAAAATCTTTATCTCATAGCTTTAATCTTACTTTTAAGTCTAAGTATTGGTATAAGTACTTCTATTGTTAATTCTAAAAATGAAAATAATACTACTTACGAATGTTTAGAATTATTTAGTAAATCTTTAAATCTCATCAAAAATAATTATGTAGATTCTACTAAATTAGAGGATGAAAAGTTAATTTATGGAGCGATAGAAGGTTTAATAAAAAAATTAGATGATCCTTATTCCCGCTTTATGGACCCTGAAGAATACAAAGAAATGAAGGTGGAAACTTCAGGAAGCTTTGGAGGGCTTGGAATTGTAATTGGGATTAAAGATGAAAAACTTACCGTAATTTCACCTATTGAAGATACTCCTGCTTATAAAATTGGAATTAAAGCTGGAGATATCATTACTCTGATAGAAGATAAAAACACTAAGGGGATTACTCTCTCTGAAGCGGTGCGGATGCTTAGAGGACCTAAAGGAAGTAAAGTTACGATGACTATTCAAAGAGAAGGAGAAAAAGATCTTCTCAATTTTACTATTATTAGAGATATCATCAAGATTGATAGTGCCAAGTCTGATTTAATTCAAGAAAAGGTAGGTTATTTAAGAATTATAACTTTTAACCAAAATACTCCTTTTGAGTTAGATCGAGAGATAAGCAAATTAAAAGAACATCAAGATTTAGTAGGAATGATCTTAGATTTAAGAAATAACCCAGGAGGATTACTTAATTCAGCAGTAGAAGTAAGTAATCGTTTTATTAAACAAGGTTTAATTGTTTTTACCAAAGGGAGAAATCCCCAGGACAGTTCTCAATATTTTTCAGATAGAAGTAAAACTACCGTCAACTTACCCCTGATTGTTTTGATAAACGAAGGAAGTGCCAGTGGCTCAGAAATTGTCACTGGAGCTATTCAAGATAGTAAAAGAGGTATTATTTTAGGCAAAAAAAGCTTTGGTAAAGGGTGTGTTCAAACTATATTTCCCCTACCCCATAACGCCGCGGTAGCTTTAACTACCGCTATGTATTATACCCCTTCTGGTCGCTCTATTCATGATAAAGGTATTATTCCAGATAAAGAAGTAGAATATTCTAATTATTCAAAAGAAGACTTAAGCTTACTTTTAAAGGCTCGAGAAGGAGAGTTTATTAAAAAATTTGTTAAAAATCATAACCAAAGCGAGGTAGAGATTTTATCAAATGAATTAGCAAAAAATAAGATTAACTTAAGTCAAGAGATAATCTTAAAAGAGATTAAAAAAGAAAAACATTATTTAAGCCGGGGGAAAAAACCTATTTATGATTTAGATATTGACCAGCAGTTAAAAGTAGCGGTGGAGATGCTGATAAGCAAATAACATCAGCCTTCACTACCAATAGCAACCATTGACCAATGGTAGAAATAGTAGCGGTGGAGATGCTGATAAGCAAATAACATCAGCCTTCAGCCGTCAATAGCAACATTGACCAATAGTAGAAATAGTAGCGGTGGAGATGCTGATAAGCAAATAACATCAGCCTTCAGCCGTCAATAGCAACATTGACCAATAGTAGAAATAGTAGCGGTGGAGATGCTGATAAGCAAATAACATCAGCCTTCACTACCAATAGCAACCATTGACCAATGGTAGAAATAGTAGCGGTGGAGATGCTGATAAGCAAATAACATCAGCCTTCAGCCGTCAACCATTAGCAGTCAGCTAAGGCTAATAAAATCAAGTAATAACGTCTCAAATATTCCTCTCTCTTGGCCTTAAACAGACTTATTGCTAATAAAGCTGATAGATGAAGGCTGACACTAAATGAGGGGTATTTTTTGAAGAAGAAGAAGGATAAAAAGAAAGAATCAACTTTAAGATTATCTATCTATTTATTTCTTTTAACAATCTTATTAGTCTCTTTGATTGGTCTTCTCTATTACTTAAAAGAAAAAAAAGGAAGATTGGTTCTCGATAATAAAAAATTATTAGAAATTTCTCAAGACATTGGAGGAATTTTAAAAGAAGACTTAAAAAAAGTAGGTTTTACCGAAGAATCTCTGGGTAATGTCCTCTCTGTAAAGCAGATAAAAGATGGTTTGAGTTGGAATTTAGATCTTCTAAAGTTAGAGATCCCTAAAGGAACTCCTTTAGAAAGCTATGAAAAAGTAATCTTTACCTCTCTAAGAAAGACCAAAGGTAAGATTTTTAACTTCTTTAAAGAAGAAGATCAAGAGCAGATTTCTTTAAACTTTGAGATTGGGGTTTTAAAATATCAAACCCACAAAATTATCTTACTAAGATCAAAAAAGTTAAAATTAAAGAAGCTACCTACCGTGGGTAGGCCTAAGGTAGCTATTATTATAGACGATGTAGGAAATAATTCAGATCTACCTGCTTTACTTAAGTTAAATAAACATATTACTCTTTCTATCTTACCCTTTCTTTTAAGGAATGAAAAGATTGATAGTCTCCATAAGGAAGGATTTGAGTTAATGCTTCATCTTCCTTTAGAGCCACATGGCTATCCTTCTTCAGGTAAAAACCCAGGTAAAGGAGCTATATTGGTGGATATGTCCGAAGAAGAGATAGTTGATCAAGTGGAAAAGGCTTTAAAAAATGTTCCTTTTACTAAAGGAGTTAATAACCATATGGGGTCCAAAGCTACTGAAGATGAGAGAGTGATGACTACTATCTTAAAAAAAGCCAAAGAATATAATTTATACTTTATTGATAGTTTAACGAGTCCTCATTCTATTGTTAAAAAAGTAGCTCAGAAAGAAGCTATATCCTTTGCTGGTCGAGATGTTTTTATTGATAACAACATGGAGTTAGAAAGGATTAAAGGTCAAGTTAATAAGCTGATTAACTTAGCTAAAAAGAAAGGAAGAGCGATCGGTATTGGCCATGCTCAATCTAAAAATACTCTTTTAGTCTTACAAGACATCGATTCTTGGTTAAAAAAAGAAGAAGTAGAGTTAGTCTCGGTTTCTAAAATTGTAAAGTAAGAATTTAAGAATGGTTGTTGGTGATGTTAGGATTTGGTAAAAAAACAGCGATTGGGTTAGACATTAGTTCTGACTCGGTAAAGTTAGTAGAATTAATGAAGAAAGGGAATAAGATTGTCCTTTTAAATATTGGCATGGCAAAGATTCCAAAACCAGAAACTCTTTCAGAAAGTAAGACTTTAAAATTTGACCAAGAAAATACTATCCCTATCATTTCTAATCTTCTCAAGAGATGTAAAAGCAGATATGTTGTAACTTCTGTCCCTTGTGGAGAATTTGTGGTCATTAAACACCTCAAATTACCAGTAGCTACAGAAAAAGAATTAAGAGAAAGTATAAAATTTGAAGCAGATGAACATATTCCTTTTTCTGCTGAAGAAGTAGAGATTGATTTTGAAATTATTGGTGAAGTTTACGAAAATAAAGAGACCCTGATGGAAGTCTTGTTAGTGGCAGTGAAAAAAGATATTGTTAATCAGTATCAAGAAATAATAAAGAAGGTTGGTTTTAAGACCGATATAATAAGCGTGGATACTTTTTCTTTAAGAGATACCTGGGATTTTCAAAAAGGTGTTAATGATAATGAAGTTGTAGCTTTAATTGACATCGGGGCAAAGACTACCAGCATCAATGTTGTGGAAAAAAGTAAATCGCATTTTAATCGAGTCATTCACTTGGGAGGTAATGACTTTACTGAAGCTTTAGCCAGAACTCTTCGATTAAGTCTTGAGGAAGCAGAAGACTTGAAGATTTCTAAGGGTAAGGTTCCTTCTCCTTTTGAGGACGTTGAGGTAGCGGCCATGAATATTTCTGTAATTACCGAAGATGAATCTATGCTCTTATTTAGTGCTATTAACTCTGTAGTTAATAGACTGATGAATGAAATTATGCGGTCTTTTTCTTATTACTATACGCAGTTAAAAAAAGAGGGAATAGAAAGAATAATTTTAGGTGGTGGAGGGGCAAAACTTCTTAATATTGATGATTACTTAGCTAATGGGTTAGGAATGCCAGTTGATAAGATTAGTTTTTTTGATAAATTAGAGATTGACTTTGACCAGATCAAGAAAGATGAGGTTTATCTCCAAGATCCAATTTATGCAGTTAGTTTTGGTTTAGCACTAAGAGGGCTAAACTTATGACTAAGATTAATTTATTAATTAATAAGTTAATCGAAATAAGAAGAAAGAGAAGAATTGTTATCTTTGTAGCAACCACAGCCGTAGTCATCTTATCTTTTATGTTAGGCATCTTTTTAGAAAAATGGTGGCAATATCAAGGTTTAAGACAAGAATTAACTTCATTAGAAGGACAATTCTTAGAAATAGAAGAAGTAGTTGTTCAAGTAGAGACATTGAAGAAGGAAAAAGAATTAATGAAGAAGAGAATTGATATTATTAAAGCTCTCCTGAAGACTCAAATGCTTTGGACTCGTATATTAGAAGAGGTTAATCAATCTATTCCGGCGGGTTTATGGCTTAGAAATTTTGGATTTCAAGAAGAAGGTAAGGTGGAATTAAAAGGAAGTTCGTTAGGAAATTATCCCATTGTTAATCTAATGATCAACTTAAAAAAATTTCCTCTTTTCAAGGAAGTAAGTCTAAAGAGTATTGAAAAAACCTCAAAGGGTAAAGAAAGAATTCAAAATTTTCATCTGGAGTTTAAAGTAGGAGGGTAAAAATATTTATGGCCAGAAGTAAGAAAGCTAATCTATGGCTAATCATCCTTAACCTTATTATTATTTTTATCTCTTCTTGCGGCAGGGTTGATTACTACGAAGCGCCCGTATATCTAAATATTATTAGCACCGGGAGTTTAGACCCGCAAGGTGGTGAGACTAAAGGAGCAGATATCGCTCGGTGGTACAAACCAGGGGCTACGGCTGTTTATTATCCTATGAAAGCTAACTTTACTATAGAAGCGATTAGCGCTTATGAGCCAGCTATAGACTCTATGAAGCCAAAAGGAGTAACCTTAAACAAGATTATTATGAAGTATTACCCTCAAAGTAATGCCGAGCTTGGAAATCCTGCCTTTGTTATTACTAAGTGGGTAAGTTACTTTATTCCAGTAACTAAAGAAGCTAACGGCGGAACGACGGCTTCTTCTCAAATTAAGATGCAACAAGAAGAAGGAGCGGGAGAAGAAAAAGGAGTTTCTTTTGCTTTAGAGGTAGGAGATGAAGGGACCGAGAGATTATTTACTTCTGGCATAGGTGGAGTACCTCGAGATGGTCAATATTACTGGATCTTAAAGTGTGAATTAGAAGGGATAGACGAAAGAGGTAATCAAGTAAGAGCCGAAAAATATTTATATTTAAATTGTAATGCTCGTATATTTGAAGAAGAAGAATAAAGATGTTTAATCTAACTAAAGAACAACAATATATTGTCGTTACCATTACGATGATGGTTATGTTGGGAGCTATATTTTATAGCTACCTTTATTCTCCTTTATCTTCTAAGACAGAAATCTTAAAAGAAGATCTTTGGGCAAAGAGAGAAGTATTAGGAAAAAACAAACTTATTGCTAATAAGATGAATATCTTAAAAGCAGAACATAAAAAACTAAGAGATGAGTTATTTTACATTGAAGAAAGATTACCCAAAGAAAAAGAGATGGCCAGCTTATTAAAACAAGTGAGTGAGATAGGTCTAATGTCGGGAGTAGAATTTACTATTTTTAAACCCTTAGAGATTAAGAAAGAAGTTTATTATGAAATAATGCCTATTGAAGTAAACATGGAAGGAACTTATCATAATTTAGGAAATTTTTTAAGTAAGATAGGGAATTTACCTCGGATTATTACTCCTCATATCAAGGAAATTACTGCTTTTACCGAAACTATTAAAGAAGAGACCCCATCAGGAAAGACTTCTTCTTCACCAGCTTCTCAGGAATCCGCAGTCAAGGCAGCTTTAGAAGGAAATTCTAGCGAAGAAGAGATGGCTACTACCTCTAAAAGAGAAAGGAAATCCCCTTATACCCTAACTTCAAAATTAATAATGGAGGCCTATATCTTTAAAGAAGAACCTAAAGAAGAGAAGAAAGAAACATCTTCCTTAATTTCCAAAGGGTCCCCTAAGGAGGGGGAAGAATATTTTTAGACGATGAAGAAGATTAATACTTTATTCTTGATGATCTTAGTCTTAGGATTTCTTGGTTGTAGCCCTCAAAAAGAGATGGCTGATCTCGAAGAGAAAGAAGAAGTTTCTCTTCTGCCCCAGACAAAAGAATTACTTTTGCCAGCTACGGAGATAAAGGGGATAAAACCTAACGTGAATACTTATCAATCTTATCAAAAGAGAGATCCATTTGTTCCTTTAATTGAAGAACTTGGTCTTGAGTATGGTAAAAAAGAAGAAAAAACAGAGGCCACCAAGGCAGGAAAAATGCCCATTGATATAAAAAGTATTTCTCTGATCGGTATTATTACCGATAAAAAAGAGAGTTTGGCCTTACTTTATGACAGCAAAAAAAATGGTTATATCTTAAAACGGGGCGAACTTTATGACGATCACAATAATAAAATAGCCGGAATTAGTGGGGCAATAAGACAAGATCATGTGATTATTAGTCATCAGCAAAAGGACTACAAGGTAACTTTAACCAAGGGCGAAGTTAAGAAAGAAGAAGATAAATCCCAAAAAACGGGAGGTGAATAATTCCTTGAAACACAAATACTTAAATTATACTACATTTTTAATGCTTTTAATTTCTTTGCTTTTGCTAATAGGAGTGAGAATAAACGCCGAGATAAAGAGGGAAAAAGAAAAAAGCACTCAAACACCTCAAATTCCCATGGTGGAATATAGCTTAAATAATATAAAAGTAGTCGAGGATAAAGAGACGATTAAGATAGTTTTAGAAAATTCTCACCTTCCTCAATATATTACCTTTCTTCTTTCTAATCCTCCTCGTTTGGTGATTAATATAATTAATGCTAATTATCAATGTCCGGAGAGAAATATCTTAGTAAATAAAGACCAGATTATTTGTGTTCGTTCTTCTCAATTTCAACTAACACCAGTTAAGATTTCAAGAGTGGTTATTGATTTAGGGAAAAGATTAAAGCATCATCTTTCGAGCAGAGACAATAATATCATTGTCTCTTTTAAGAAAGGGGAGTTAGAAGATCTTTGTGAAATAAGTTCGGTGGAACTTAAAGAAGAGAAAAGTTGGATTTCTTTAAATATACCTGCTTTTAAGGGGATAAAATATGATATTCATAAGTTATCTAATCCAGATAAGATTGTCGTGGATTTAAAAAAAGCTATCTTAAATTTAAAACAACAAGAGATTAAGGTTAATCAGGCAGGTGTTGATAAAATTCGCCTTTCTCAATATCAAGATCAACCAGAAGAAATTGTCCGGGTGGTATTTGATTTAACAAAAGAAGTTTCGTCTAAAGTTATAGAAAGAGATGGTCAGCTTCAAATTTTAGTAGGAGATGTAGAAGAAACTAAGAAAGACCAAGAGAAGTTTGCAAAAGAAATGGTAACAACCAAACAAGAGACAATTTCTTTATCAAAAGAAATGGTGAGAAATAAAGTTTCTCTATTGGAAAGAGCTGAAAAAGATAAAGAAAAACTAATAGCAGAAAAAGCAGAAAAAAAGGTATTACCTCAAGAAATAACTGAGGTAGAAAAACCAAAAGAAGTAAAAGTTAAAGAAATACCCGAAGTTGACAAGAAAGAAGAATTAACTAATTTTAAAAAACCAACCAGTGAAGTAGTAAGCAAAAAAGAAGAAACAACTTCTCCTGATTTAATCTCTTTAGATTTTAGGAATGCTGATATTATTGATGTGCTAAGAGTTATCTCCCATAAAACAGAAATTAATATTGTGGCTAGTAAGAATGTTAAAGGCACGGTGACTATTAAGTTAGATAATGTTACTTGGAGAAATGCCTTGTCAGTTCTTTTGCAAGCCTATGATTATAACTATGTAGAAGAAGGTGAAGTCATTAGAGTAGATACCAAAGAAAAACTTATGAAAGAAGCCTTAATGACTAAAGTATTTACCCTTAAATATGCTGAGTCAACTAAATTAGCTGCTTCTTTAAAAGATATGCTAACCATAGGAGTGGGGAATATAAGTGTTGATACTCGATCCAATGCGATTATTATTACTGATAACTTTAAAGTAATTAATTTTTTAGATAGTGTCATTAAGGAACTTGACACCAAGACTTCTCAAGTAATTATCGAAGCTAAAATTATAGAAGTTACTCTTTCTAATGAAGAAAGATTAGGCATTAATTGGGATGTTAAACCTTTAGGAGTCAAAGAAGATGTTTCCGGTGAGGTGGGAGTAAGTCTCTCGGCAACTGTTCCTTATAAAGAATCAAGAGGTTATCTTAATTTAGGGACTATCCAGAAAGGATTTAATATCAATGCTCAAATTTCAGCCATGATGGAAGAAGGAAAATTAGATATCTTATCTAATCCTCGGATTGTAGCTTTAAATGGCCAAGAAGCTAAAATTATCGTAGGAGAGGAAGTTCCTTATAAAACTACCACCGTGGGCACAGGGGGTACTTCTACGGAACAAGTTTCTTTTAAAGAAGTAGGTATCAAGTTAATAGTTACTCCAACCATTAATACTAATAATTATATTACTTTAAAGATTCACCCTGAGGTTTCGGATGTCAAAGAGTGGAAATATGAGATGCCTATTATTTCTAAAAGAGAGAGTGATTCTTTAATCTTAGTTAAGGATAAAGAGACTATTGTCATCGGAGGGTTAATAAAAGATAAAAAGATTATTACTGATTACGGTGTCCCTTATTTAAGAAGAATCCCTCTTCTCGGTCGACTCTTTAAAAGTAAGTTTACAGAAACAAAGAAGACAGAATTATTGATATTCATTACACCTACGATAATAGCTGATAAATGATAGTAAAAAATCTCTTTCCTGAGTACATTCAAAATAAATTTATTTAAATTATTACGCCTACGATAATAGCTGATAAATGATAGTAGAAAATTCCTCTCCTGAGTTTATTCAAATTATAAGATTATTTAAGCAACATCTAGAAGATATTATGGCTTCCCAGGGAGATATCTTAATAAATAGCAAGATGACCTGCGAAGAGGAGAATTTGGATGAAACAAGAAGAGGAATTGCCGGTTGTGCTAAATGTGAGCTATTTCAGCACCGAACCAATATTGTTTTTGGAAAAGGCAATGAAAAAGCAAAGCTTTTAATCATTGGGGAAGCACCTGGACATGAGGAAGATATTCAAGGGGAACCTTTTGTAGGCAGAGCAGGGCAGCTTTTAACTCGGATGTTAAAAGCTATTAATATTGAAAGAGCTGAAGTTTATATCACTAATATCGTTAAATGTCGGCCTCCTAATAATCGCAATCCACTGCCTGAAGAAATTAAAAACTGTAAACCATATTTACATAAACAGTTAGAGATTATTAATCCCAAGATTATCTTAACTTTGGGTAATTTTGCTGCTCAGGCTTTACTTAATACCACTACTGGGATAAGTAAATTACGAGGTAAGTTTTATCTTTACGGCCAGATAAAACTACTTTCTATCTTTCATCCGGCCGCTATCTTAAGAAATCCTAATTTAAAAAAAGCTACCTGGGAAGATCTTAAACTCTTAAGAGATGAGTATGACCAAACTTAATCTTTTTTCTACCACTAACCCATATTTAAATTCATTCTAAGACTATTGCCTAAATCTCCATATAGTAGTTATTTCCTATGTAAGGTTTTTGGAATAGTAACAACAAAAAATAGAAAATTTGTTGACATTAAAAAAAATTATGGTATTTTAATATAAAATGTTATAATTTAATAGCATTAAGTTTAAATTTGGTTGTTCAATAGAGAAAGAGATTTAAAGGAGGAGGTTAGTTATCTTAAAAGAAGTTCGGGTTAATAAAAAGATTAAAGCAGTTACAGTAAGGTTAATCTCTAATAAAGGGTCCCAAGTGGGGATTGTTTCTATTGAAGAAGCTTTAAGACAAGCTGAAGAGGAAGGCTTAGATTTAGTAGAAATTGCTCCGCAGGCAAATCCGGTAGTTTGTAAATTAATAGATCTTAGTAAATATATCTATGAGCAGAAAAAGAAAGCTCGGGAGAATAAAAAACACCAAAAAATTATTCATGTAAAAGAGATTATTATGAGATCTACGATTAGTGAACATGACTATCAATTTAAATTTAGAAATTTACAAAAATTTTTAAAGGCTGGCGATAAAGCTAAAGTTAGTATCAGGTTTAAAGGAAGAGAAATTGGACATCCAGAACTTGGAAGAAGAGTATTAGAAAAGATAATTGAAGAATCTGTTGACTTTGCCACAGTAGAGCAATCACCAGTGATGACTGGTAAAAGTATGAGTATTGTTTTAATACCAAAAAAGTAAAGCCCAGAGGATGATGGAGGAATATAAACAGTGTTAAAGCTAAAGACTAAAAAAGGAGTAGCTAAGAGATTTAAATTAACAGCTAATGGTAAAGTTAAAAGGAAGATGGCTTTTAAAAGCCATCTCTTGACTAAGAAGTCATCTAATCGAAAGAGAAGGTTAGGAAAGATGGAAGTAGTTAGTTCTTCTGAGGTAAAAAAGATCAAGAAAATGCTTCCTTATGCTTAGTTTAGACGGTTAAAGAAGGAGAAAAATATGCCAAGAGTTAAGACAAATGTGGCTAGTCAAGCAAGAAAAAAGAAAACTCTAAAGAAAGCTAAAGGGTATTACGGAACAAGAAGTAAATGTTACCGAATAGCCAAAGAAGCGGTAATGAGAGCGGGAGCTTTTGCTTATCAGCATCGAAAGGCTAAAAAAAGAAATATGAGAAGCTTGTGGATCTTAAGAATTAATGCAGCTGTTCATCAATACGGACTTTCTTATAGTATATTTATGAATAAGTTAAAGAAGGCTGGCCTTAATTTAAATAGAAAAATATTATCTAATTTAGCGATTAATGATAATTTAGCTTTTAAACAATTAGTAGAAGCAGTAAAATAATTTACTGGGAGGGTTACCTAATTAAAGGAGAGTGAGGGAAAGTTTTATCGATTATCAATTATTTAAAAAAGAGTTAACCCCAGCTCAAATATTAGTTTTGAGCTTTTTTGTTTTAATTACCATAGGTACAATTTTATTAAAATTACCCTGGGCAGTGCACGGTTCTTCTTTGCCTTTCATAGATTGTTTATTTACCGCTACTTCTGCTTCTTGTGTTTCGGGGCTTAGTGTTTGTGACATAGGAACTAGATTTACTTATTTTGGCCAGTTAGTGATCTTGTTGCTAATGCAATTAGGTGGATTAGGAATAATGACCTTCTCTTCTTTATTTGTTGTTCTTTTGCACCAGAGGTTTACTTTTAAAAATCGCATGTTAGTTAAAGAATCTCTAAACACACTTGAAGTAGAAAGCATAAAGGATCTTTTAAAAAATTTATTTATTTTTACCTTTTTAGTTGAATTTTTAGGTACTTTAGTCTTATATTTTTACTGGAGTAGAAGTGAAGTAAAGTTTAATCCTTTATTTTGTTCTGTCTTCCATTCTATTTCTGCCTTTTGTAATGCGGGGTTTTCATTATTTACTGACAATTTAATGAGCTATCAAGAAAGTTGGCTTATTAATTTAACCATTACTTCTTTAATTATTATAGGAGGTCTTGGGTTTTTTACCATAAGTAATCTAAAAGATTTTTATAAAGGCAAAGAAGATAAAAAGATTAAGATAATTTCTTTGCAAGCAAAAATAGTAATTTCTTTTACCATCTTTTTAATATTTTTTTCTACCCTGGTAATCTTTATTTTAGAGAGTAATCATGCATTTTTAGATTTTTCTCTGATTGATAAATTAAAAGCAGCTTACTTTCATGCTATTGTGCCGAGAACAGCAGGTTTTAATACGGTAAATGTAGCTACCTTTACTTCAGCCAGCTTATTTTTTATGATTATCTTAATGTTTATAGGGGGGGGATCAGGTTCTACGGCAGGGGGGATAAAGGTTAATACATTAGGAGTGGTTTATGGAATAATTAAATCTATCTTTAAAGGAAGAGATGAGATAGAATTATTTTATCGAACCATACCAAGAAATATTGGCTATAAAGCTATCTTAATCTTAATATTGTCTATTTTGGTGGTCATTATAGGCACCATTTCTTTATTAATTTTAGAAAGTGGAAGAGGAGATGATTTTTCTTTTCTTAATATCTTGTTTGAAGTCGTTTCAGCTTTTGGAACTGTTGGTCTTTCAGTAGGAATTACTTCCAAGTTATCTTTCTTAAGTAAGGTAGTAACGATCTTCCTTATGTTTATAGGACGTCTGGGACCTTTAACTTTAGCTTTAGCGATCAAGGAAGAAAGGCTTAAAGCTGAATATCATTATCCAGAAGAAAGAGTTAGTGTGGGATAAGGGCGATGAAAAGACAGTTTGCAGTAATAGGTTTAGGGCAATTTGGAATGAGTGTCGCCAAGACTTTAGCTACCGAAGGTGGGGATATCATTGCTATTGATATTTCAGAGGAAAAAGTAAAAGAAGCAAGTGAATTTGTTTCTCATGCGGTGGCGATAGATGCTACCGATGAAAAAGCTTTACGGATGATAGGAATTTCTGAGGTAGATGTAGCCATAATAAGCGTAGGTCAGGATATTCAAGCGAGTATTCTGATTGTTTTAGTTCTAAGAGAAATGGGAATAAAGATGATTGTTGCTAAAGCGGTAAATGAACTTCATGGAAAAGCCTTAGAGAAGATTGGTGTTTTTAAAACTATTTACCCAGAAATAGATATGGGGGTAAGGGTAGCGCGTAGTTTAATCTCTAGTAAAGTCTTAGAGCAAATAGAAGTTTCTTCTAAGCATAGCATCGTGGAAGTTTTAGCTCCTCTGAATTTTACAGGAAAGACATTAAAAGAGATTGATGCCCGACGTAAATATGGAATAAATATTATTGCTATTAAAAGACAATATCTGAATGTTAATGACGAGGGAAGTATTCTTCATAAAGATACCTTTGATATTGCTCCAGATGCAGATGATAGTATAGCTAAAGATGATATCTTATTAGTTTTTGGTAGCAATGAGGGTATAATTAAATTAAGAAGTTTAAAATAGTTGATTTATGGATCTCAGAAAGATTAGTATTGAGGAGATTAAGAAGAAACCTTTTTTTCCAAAAAGAATAAGTAGAGAGATTAATTCTGAAGTATTAAAGATAGATCCTTTAAAAATTATTGGTAGTATTAAAGTAAGCTTGATCTTAAAAGGCTTAAAGGGCAGAGATGATATTATAAATTTATCTGGAAAGATTAAGGTTACGGCCACGTTAGAATGCACTCGTTGTTTAAAGTATTTTAACTATCCTTTAAATATCATGGTTAGTAATAATTTTGTGGAAGAAGGGGAGATAGCTGAAGGGTGTGTAGAGCTAAAGAGAGATAATCTGACTAACTTGTATTTTCGAGGAGAGTATCTAGATTTATTAGAAAACATTCGAGAAGAAATTTTATTAAATATTCCAGATTATCCAATGTGCCAAGAAGACTGTTTAGGGCTTTGTTCTATTTGTGGGATGGATTTAAATGATAAGGCTTGTCATTGTAAAGATAAAAAAGAAGGTCCGTTTAGGATGTTAAAAAAATTAATTAATCAAGAGGAGAACTAAAATGCCAAATCCAAAAAGAAGACATTCTAAGTCTAGAAGAGATAAAAGAAGAACTCATTGGAAGTTAAAACCACCTACTTTAGCTACCTGTCAAAATTGCCAAGAGGTTAAATTAGCTCATCATCTTTGTTTGAACTGTGGATATTATCATAAAAAAGAGATTATCAAGGTTGCTGTTTAATGAAGGTCATTGT
The DNA here is from genome assembly GCA_018830565.1 of bacterium. Taxonomy (NCBI): domain Bacteria; species bacterium. The sequence continues at coordinate 16,598 of JAHJRX010000056.1, forward strand.
TGATGCCATGGGGGGAGACAAGGGTCCTTCCGTAGTAGTTAAAGGTGTTGTTGATACTTTTTTAGAAAAAAGAAGTAAAATTAAAGAAGTTTTATTAGTAGGCAGAGAAGAAGTACTTTTATCAGAGTTAAATAAGTATCAAGAATATAATCTACCGATCCAAGTTGTTAACGCTTCAGAGGTGATTACCATGGAAGAGTCACCTGCTTTAGCGGTTCGCAGTAAAAAAGATTCTTCTATGGTGGTAGCCATGAACTTATTAAGAGAAAAAAAAGCAGATGCTTTAATTTCTCCTGGCAACACGGGAGCAGTTATGACTTCTGCTTTGTTTATTTTAGGGCGAATTAAGGGGGTAAGTCGTCCCGGTATCACTACTTTAATTCCTACCAATAAAGGGATGTCTGTTCTTCTTGATGTAGGAGCTAATGTAGATTGCAAACCTAAACACCTCGCTCAGTTTGCTCTGATGGGACATGTATATGCTAAGTATATCTTGGGGATTAAAGATCCAAGTGTAGGGCTATTAAGCATAGGAGAAGAAGAAGGCAAGGGAAATATACTTACTAATGATACTTACCGCTTACTAAAGAAGAGTTCTATTAACTTTATTGGTAATGTTGAAGGTCGAGACATTATCAACGGTCAAGTTGATGTCATAGTATGTGATGGTTTTGTAGGCAATACCATCTTGAAGTTTGCTGAAAGTTTAATAGAAATGATCATGGAATTTTTAAAAAGAGAGATCTCTAAAAGTCTTGGGCAGAAATTAGGAGCTTTCCTTTTGAAACCTGCTTTCAAAAATTTAAAGAAAAGATTAGATCATCAAGAGTATGGAGGGGCCCCACTATTAGGCATAAAAGGAAATTGTTTAATTTGTCATGGCAGTTCTACTTCTAAATCTATCCAAAGTGCTTTAAAGATGGCTTCAATCCTTATTGAACAGAAGGTAGATATTCATATTGAGGAAATCATCAAAGAACATAGCGGGGTATTTAATTGAAGTCGGTGGGTATTATTGGCATAGGGACTTATCTTCCAGAGAAGATTATTACTAACCATGATTTAGAAAAGTTAGTTGATACTTCTGATGAGTGGATTACAACTCGAACAGGTATTAAAGAAAGAAGATTTGCTGATAAGGAAATGGCAGCTTCTGACTTAGGAACTATAGCCGCTTCAAGGGCTATCTTAGATGCTCATATTAAGAAAGAAGAGATTGATCTTTTAATAGTAGCAGCTATGGTGCCTGATATGCTTTTTCCTTCCACGGCTTGTCTTGTTCAAGGTAAATTAGGGTTGAGAAAAGATATCATAGCTTTTGATCTTTCTGCGGCTTGTTCTGGTTTTATTTATGCCTTAGAAGTAGGAAGGCAGTTTGTCTTAAGTGGCAACTGTAAGACGGTATTAATTATAGCTTCTGAAGTTATTTCTAAAATTATTGATTGGGAAGACCGAAATACTTGTGTCTTGTTTGGAGATGGAGCAGGAGCAGTAATTTTAAAGGAAGTTACTTCTGGATCTGGGATCATAAGTTCTTATTTTGGATGTGATGGAGAGCTGGCTAATTTGTTAGAAATGCCGGCCGGAGGGAGTAGATTTCCAGCAAGCAATGAGACAATAAGAGAACGGTTTCATTACCTAAAGATGAAAGGCAATGAGTTATTTAAGATAGCCGTGAAGATGATGTTTCATTCAGTCAAAGAAGCGTTAAAGAGAGCTGAAATAAGTCATAAAGATGTAGATTTATTAATTCCTCATCAAGCTAACATTAGAATTATTGATGCCGTGGCCAAGATGTTAAAATTTCCTAAAGAGAAAGTCTTTATTAATTTAGATAAATATGGAAATACTTCAGCAGCTTCTTTGATTATTGCCCTTAAAGAAGCTAGGGAAGAAGGGAGATTAAACGAAGGCGATACTTTAGTTACTACAGCTTTTGGCGCCGGTTTAACTTGGGGGGCAAATGTAATTAAATGGGGTGGCTTAAATAATAGACCCAAATAAATTTTAATGTAATTAAATGAGATGGTTTAAACAATAGACCCAAATAAATTTTTAGGATTAGATTTTTCAGGATTAGATTAAATGAAAAAGATAGCTTTTGTGTTTCCCGGTCAAGGTTCTCAATATGTAGGAATGGGCAAAGATATTTACGAGGGCTATAAAATAGTTAAAGAAACCTTTGATAATGCCCAAAAGATATTAGGTTATAATCTTTCTTATCTATGCTTTAATGGACCTAAAGGAAAGTTAAATGAGACTATTTATACCCAAATAGCTGTATTAGTGACTAGTATGGCTTTTTTAAAAGTTATAAAGCAAGAAAGAAGAGAGCTAGTTCCAGAAGTAGTAGCCGGTCATAGCTTAGGAGAATATACAGCCTTATTTGCGGCAGAAGTCTTAAACGAGCAAGAGGTGATAGAGATAGTAAATTGTCGAGCGAGATATATGCAACAAGAGGCCAAAAAATATATAGGAGGTATGGCCGCTATCTTAGGAATGAAGAGGGAAGAAGTAAGAGAGATCTGCGAAGAAGTAAAAGCTAATTGTTTTAAAAAGAGAGAGATTATCCAGGTAGCTAATTTAAACTGCCCCTTACAGGTAGTGATTTCAGGAACGACCGAAGCTCTTAATTTAGCTATAGATTTAGCCAAAGAAAGAGGATCCAAGAGAATAGTTTCTTTATCAGTAAGTGGTCCCTTTCATTCTTTAGCTATGAAGAAAGTAGCTGATAATTTAAGTTATCTTTTAAAAGTTATAGAATTTAAAACTTTTAAAATGCCTATCGTCGCTAATTTTACAGGTGAATATGTCCAAGATTTGGAATTAATGAGGAGATGTTTAATAGAACAAGTTAAAAGTTCTGTTCTTTGGGAAGATAGCATCAGAAATATGATAAAAAGAGGAATAAATACTTTTGTAGAGATTGGTCCAGGTAAAATCCTTAGAGATTTGATTAATAGGATAGACAATTCTGTAGAAATAATAAATGTTAATAATTTAACTAGTTTACAAAAGTTTATAGAGAGTTAAAAATAGGTGGTGTCCGACAATAGCTTAGTTATAGTGAGACATCTGAAAAAGATATAAAAAAGGGATTATTCATTACAAATTTATCATTACGAATTGTAAATTTTAAATTTAAAACGTTAAATTTGCAATTTAAAATGAATTTATCCCCATCCTACACAAGCCTTACGCAAGTTAGCTATTCACAGACACTACCAAAAAATAAAGGAGAAGATTGTGGGACAATTAGAAGGTCAGGTAGCTATAGTTACGGGCGGAGGAAGAGGCATTGGCAAAGCGATTAGTAAAAGATTAGCCCAAGAAGGTGCTCAGGTGGTAGTTTGCGATATAGATAAAAAGTTAGCTGAAGAAGTAGCTGGGGAGATTAAAGACCAATTTAAGAAAGAAACCTTGGCTTTAGAAGTTAATGTAGCTGATATAACTTCCGTGGAGGAGATGGCAAGTCAGACTCTTTCCAGATTTGAAAATACGCATATCTTAATCAATAATGCTGGTATTAATAGAGATACTCTATTAATTAGGATGAGTGATGAAGATTGGCATAAGGTGATTGAAGTAAATTTAACGGGAGTGTTTAATTGCACTAAAGTGGTGGCTAAAAAGATGATTAAACAAAGATATGGTAAAATGGTAAATATTTCTTCGGTCATAGGAATAATGGGTAATGCTGGTCAAGTTAATTATGCGGCATCTAAGGCAGGTATTATTGGTCTCACCAAGTCAATAGCTAAGGAACTTGCTTCTCGGAATATAACGGTAAATGCCATTGCTCCTGGTTTTATTGAAACAGAGATGACTAAAGTTTTGTCCCCAGAAATAAAGGAAGAATTATTAAAACGAATTCCGTTAAATCGATTTGGAAAACCTTCGGATGTAGCTGAATTAGCCTTATTTCTTTCTACATCTGCTTCGGAATATATCACCGGTCAAGTAATAGTAATTGATGGAGGAATGATTATGTAGTTAATGCTTTATTGGGCAATGAGTCTAATGGACAAAGTTAAGATTCTGGTTATTAATTACCAGTGACAATTTTTAATTTATACTAAGGAGGTTAAGAGAATAAAAGATGAATGATCTAGGAGCAAGAATAAAGGAGATTATCGCAGAACAGTTAGGAGTAAACAAGGAAGAGGTAGTAGAAAGTGCTTCTTTTGTAGATGACTTAGGAGCTGATTCTTTGGATACAGTGGAGTTAGTGATGGCCTTTGAAGAAGAATTTAACGTGGAAATATCTGATGAACAAGCTGAAAAGATTACTACCGTAGGTGAGGCTATTAAGCACATAAGTGAGCAGACAAATTAAAAATAAAGACTTAAATTAAAATAAAGACTTAAATAAGAAATTATTTTAAATAAGTCTTTAGCCATCAGGTATCAGCAGAAAGCCCAGACCATAAAAATTAAGGCAAAAGAAATTTTTCTAATTTTTATGCTTTCTTACTTTCATGATACTAACACCTTATAAAAATTGAAGGCTGACTGCTTACTAATTTAGAATATTTTTAGAAATTTATTTTTATTAAAGAGGTGTAAGTGCAAAAAAGAGTAGTAATTACAGGAAGAGGAATTATTTCTCCTCTTGGGCACAATTTAGAAACTATCTGGGAATCTTTAATTAAGGGAAAAAGTGGGGTAAATAAGATTACTTCTTTTGATACGAGTGGTTATTCTTCTCGTATAGCCGCTACTATAGATAACTTTGATCCTACTCTTTTTATGGATAAAAAAGATATTAAAAGAACAGCTCGTTTTGCTCAATTAGCTATAGCAGCTAGTGTTAAGGCTATTCAAGAGGCCAGATTAGATTTAGAGAAAGAAGACCTTGATCAAATTGGAGTTTATATAGGATCGGGGATTGGGGGCTTAGATGTCATAGAAGAAGAACATAGGATTTTATTAGAGAAAGGGCCCAAGAGAGTAACTCCATTTTTTATTCCGATGTTGATTATTAATATAGCTTCTAGTTGGGTTTCCATTATTTATGGATTCAAAGGCCCGAATTCTGCGGTCGTTACCGCTTGTGCTTCTGGATCTCATGCCATTGGAGATGCGGCTAGTATCATTAGACGAGGGGATGCCGAAGTAATGATTGCTGGAGGAACTGAGGCAGCCATTACTCCGTTGAGTTTTGCTGGATTTTGCACCGCCAGAGCGCTTTCCACTCGAGATGTTTCTCCAGAAAAAGCTAGCTGCCCTTTTGATTTAAAAAGAGATGGATTTGTGATGGGTGAAGGAGCAGGTATTGTAGTTCTGGAATCTTTAGAACATGCTCTAAAGAGAAACGCTTCTATTTACGGAGAAATAATTGGTTACGGGTTAACTGGCGATGCATATCATATTACCTCTCCTTCACCTGATGGAAAAGGAGCTGTTAGAGCTATGGAGATGGCTTTAAGAAATGCCAATGTTAGTCCAAAAGAAGTAGATTATATAAATGCCCATGGTACTTCTACTAAGTTAAATGATCAAGGTGAAACATTAGCCATTAAAGAGGTTTTTAAAGAGCATGCTTATCACATTCCTATAAATTCAACTAAATCGATGATTGGACATTTATTAGGTGCAGCTGGAAGTGTAGAATTTATAGTGAGTTTAATGTGCATGGAAAAAAAGATGGTTCATCCAACTATAAATTATGAAGATCCTGATCCGGAATGCGATTTAGATTATGTGCCTAATAAACCACGAGAGGTAGAAATAAAAATATTTCTTTCTAATTCTTTTGGATTTGGTGGGCATAATGTCTGCTTAGTTGGAAAAAAATATGAAGATGAGGGTTAGTAATGATTACCGAAGAGAGAAAGAATTAGAAAGAAGTTAGAAGAAAAAATTGAGTATAGTTTCCAAAATAAAGATTATTTAGATTTATCTTTGGTTTATAGTTCTTTTACTTGCGAGAAAAATATTTCTTTTGCTTATGGATTTGGTGGGCATAATGTCTGCTTAGTTGGAAAAAAATATGAAGATGAGGATTAGTAATGATTATCGAAGAGAGAAAAAAAGAATTAGAGAAGTTAGAAGAAAAAATTGAGTATAGTTTCAAAAATAAAGATTATTTAGATTTAGCTTTGGTTCATAGTTCTTTTGCTTACGAGAAAAATAGCTACTCTCAAAATGAGAGGTTGGAATTTTTAGGAGATGTAGTTTTAAACTTAATTATAAGTGAATATATTTATCATCTTTATCCAAAGAAGGTGGAAGGTGATTTAGCTAAGATTCGTTCTTCTTTAGTTAATAAGAATGTTTTAGCTAAGGTTGCTAAAAGATTGTTTATTGGAAAGCATTTATTATTAGGAAAAGGAGAAGAATCGACGGGAGGAAGAAATAGAAACTCAATCTTAGGTAATACCTTAGAAGCAATTATTGGAGCAATTTATTTAGATGGAGGGTTTAAAGAGGCACAAAGATTTGTTATTCTTCAAATAAAAGGGGATATTGAATTACTCGAAAAAGATGATAAGTATAATTTAGATAGCAAAACCACCCTTCAGGAAATTACTCAAGAGAAGTTTAAAGTATTACCAGAATACAAAGTAGTAAGCATTAAAGGACCTGATCATAAAAAAATGTACGAGGTGGATGTTTTAATTGATAATAAAATTTTTGGATTTGGGGTTGGTCGAAGTAAGAAAGAAGCGGAACAAAAAGCAGCTTTGATGGCTATCAAAAAATTTGAAAAAGGAATTAATTAAAATGGTCTTAAAAAAAATAATCAATAAGTTTAAAGACGCTAAAAGTGATAAAGGGATTGATAATGGCCAATACCATTATCAGAAAGCTTTTGATTTAGTGAAGATAAAAAATTTTGGCCAAGCTATTTTGTCTTTTGAGGCTGCTTCTCAAAAGTTTAAAAAAGAAAAAGACCAACTTATGGAAAAGAGATCTTTTGCTAATGCTTTAATCTATAAGTATTTAAATGCCAAAGATGGAGATGAACAAGTAGGCTTAATTAAGGAGATTGTTCATAATTTAAAAGGTTTTGATGAAATTGAAAGAATGAGCTTTCCTTATGATTTAATATTGTCTGGGGAGTTAATTGAAGAGTTAACCAATAAGAGGAATGAACTCGTAGCTTCTGTTTCTAGTCAAGCTTGGCAAACTCGGAAACAGGAAGAAAAAGTGGAAGAAGAAGCAAGTGAAGAAAGGATTGGAGAAATTGGAAGGTCTTTAGAAGAAGAAATAGTAGAAGAAGTAAGGGAAGTAAGGTTTACCGAGATCGAAGAGTCTTTAAAAGAGCCAGAAAAGAAGGATAAAATTATTGAGGTAACTAATGAATTAATAAAGGCTTACTTATCTTCCAAGGATCAAGAACGTCAATTAAGATATAGCGAAAAGATAATAGAAATCCTTAAAAAATTACCTCCTATTGCCCAAATAGGAATACTTGGAGGAAAAGTAGAAATAGAGGGAGTAATTTTAGAAGTAGAAGCCCGAAGATATGAAAATTTAGCCGACTTAAATAAGGATCACGGAGAGAAGGTAAAATTGTATCTAGATGCGGCTTCAACCTTTAAAGAAATAGAAAAGAAGAAATTACTTACTTTTAAATATTTAGTTACTGATGGCCATACTAATAATGGAGAAGAAAGATATTTATACAATTCTGCTTGTGCTATTTTTTATGAAGCTGTTCGTGAAGCTAAGGGAACTTTTAATTTTGAAGGGGTAATAAAAAAGTTAAAAGAAGCCTCCAGGTTATTCTCTAATTGTGGCGATGAAAAATGGCGAGTTCGTTGCGAAAAGATGATTGAAAATTTAGAGAAAGGAGCTACTTGTTGGATCTGCAAGAATAATTTTAAAGGCTATAGAGTAAACTATTATGAATATTTTGTTGATATTTCTCCATACTTTAAGCATTTTGTTATAGAAAATAAATTAAGTAGTTCGGTAGATATTGAGGAAAATACGGTAGTCTTGTGTAGGTTGTGTATTTTACTACTCCAGGACATAGTGATGGAATGTTCTAACAAGATTATAAATAAAAGACTTGAGGAGCCTGAAGATAAGAAAGATGATTTAAAGTTATATTTAGAAGAAGTTATTAAGGAAGGAAAGAGTGAGATAGAAAAACTAAGGAATGAACTTTCTGAAATAAAAGAAGTAGTCTTAAAAAGGTTAAATAGTGTTAAAGATGTTGATGCTGAAATAGACGCTGAAATAGACGCTGAAATAAATGCTGAAATAAAAAAATTAGCTGAAATAAATTTAAAAAATAGATCTGAATTAGAAGACATGATTGAAGATAAGGAAGATTTAAGTTTTGATCAAGGGTTAAAAAATTTAACGGAGATAGATTTAGAGGAAATATCTGAAGATAAAGGAGGTTTTAAGAAAGATGAACTTTAATCTTACTGAAGAACAAGAACTAATAAGAAAGACGGCCTCAGAAATTTGCCAGGAGGAGTTTGCCCCAAGAGCAAATGAAGTTGATGAAAGAGGAGAGTTTCCGGTAGAAAATGTCAAAAAATTAGCGGCTTATGATTTAATGGGTATTCCTGTTCCTGCGGAATATGGAGGGTTAGGTTATGACTTTGTAACCTGGACTTTAGTGGGGGAAGAGATTTCTAAGGCTTGTGCTACTACGGGAGCTATCTTTGGAGCTAATATGCTTTGTCTTTATCCTATTATGTTATTTGGAAGCGAGGAACAAAAAAGAAAGTATCTTGTTCCTTTAGCCAAGGGAGAAAAGATTGGCGCTTTTGGTCTTACCGAACCAAATGCTGGCTCAGATGCTGGGAGCATCCAAACTAAAGCCGTAAAGAAAGACAGTAGTTATATTCTTAATGGAACTAAGATCTTTATTACTAATGCCGGAGAAGCAGATATTTATGTGATCTTAGCTAAGACTGACCAGGAACGGGGAGCAAGAGGAATGAGTGCTTTTATTGTAGAGAAAGGAACACCTGGTTTTACTTTTGGTAAAAATGAAAATAAGATGGCCTATAAAGCCTTGCCTAATAGAGAACTTATTTTTGAGAATTGCCAAATACCCCAAGAAAATTTACTTTATAAAGAAGGAAGAGGTTTTAGGGTAGCGATGCAGACTTTGGATCTAGGAAGAATAGGCATGGGTATTGGAGCAGTGGGATTAGGCCAAGCAGCATTTCATGAAGCGGTGAAGTATGCTAAAACCAGGATCCAATTCGATAAACCCATTTCAAGCTTTCAAGCTATCCAATTTATGTTAGCTGATATGGCTACTGAAATTGAAGCAGCTAGGCTTTTAATCTTAAAAGCTGCTTTTTTAAAAGATCAAGGTCAAAAGTTTGAAGATATAGCGGCCATGGGAAAGTTATATGCTTCTGAAGTAACCATGAGGGTAGTAAACAAAGCCGTTCAGATTCATGGAGGATACGGTTATTGTAAGGAATATCCTGTCGAACGATATTTTCGAGAGGCTAAGCTTTTTGAAATAGTAGAAGGAACCTCAGAAATTCAAAGAGGAGTAATTGCTAATTATATCTTAAGACAAAAAGGTGGAGAATGAATATTATTGTCTGTATTAAACAAGTTCCAGATACTTCAGAAGTTAAGATAGGTAGAGAGACTAATACTATTAAAGACAAAAAGGTGGAGAATGAATATTATTGTCTGTATTAAACAAGTTCCAGATACTTCAGAAGTTAAGATAGATAGAGAGACTAATACTATTAAAGACAAAAAGGTGGAGAATGAATATTATTGTCTGTATTAAACAAGTTCCAGATACTTCAGAAGTTAAGATAGATAGAGAGACTAATACCTTAATTCGAAAAGGTGTGCCCAGCATCATTAATCCCTTTGATAAAAATGCCCTTGAAGAAGCCTTGAGGTTAAGAGAAAAGCATGGAGGAAAGGTGACCGTTGTTTCGATGGGACCTCCTCAAGCTCAGGAAGCCTTAAGAGAAGCAATAGCCATGGGTGCAGACGAAGCTATTTTGTTATCAGATAAAGCCTTTGCAGGAGCAGATACTTTTGCTACTTCGATTACCTTAGCTACGGCTATAAAAAAGATAGGTAGTTTTGATTTAATCTTATGTGGAAAACAAGCCATTGATGGCGATACCGCTCAAGTAGGACCAGAATTAGGAGAGATCTTAAATATTCCAGTTATACCTTATGTCCGTAAAATAACGATTGAAGATGGTAAGGCTATGGTAGAAAGTGTCATGGAAGATGGTTATGAAGCAGTAGAAGTAGATTTGCCTTTATTAATTACGGTGAATAGAGAGATTAACGAACCAAGACATCCTTCTCTAAGAGGAGTTTTAGTAGCTAAGAAGAAAGAGATACCAATTTGGGGTGTGGAAAAATTAGAAGTAGACAAAGAGAAAGTTGGTCTTAAAGGTTCACCTACTCAGGTAATCAAGGTATTTACCCTACCTCCCAAGGAAGGAAGTAAAATTCTTCAAGGAGACCCAGGAGAAGTAGTTAAGGAATTAATTGGAAATTTAAAAGAGACAAAAATAATATAAAAACAAGGTAAGTTTTTAGCAATCAGCAGTCAGTTAAGTCTAACAAAATCAGGAAATAGGTGTTATTTCCTATGTCTAATTTTCGTTAATAACTAATAGATTAAAAACTGATGGCTGATACCTGAATGCTTACCAAATAAGGTGGCGAGGTTAAATAGATGAATATTTCGGAAGAACTAAATAATTATCAAGGAATTTGGGTATTTGCCGAACAGCGGGAAAGAAAGATTCAAAATGTAGTCTACGAGTTATTAGGCAAAGGAAGAGAATTAGCTGATAAGTTAGAGACAGAGCTTAGTGTAGTCTTAATGGGAGATGGCTGGGAAGATAAGTGCTTGGATTTAATTACTCACGGAGCAGATAAAGTTTATTTAGTCCAACATTCAAGATTAGAGAATTATACTGGTTGTATTTATCCGAAGATGATGGCAGAACTTATTAGTCAATACAAGCCAGCGATGGTCTTAATAGGGGCTACCAGCATAGGACGAGCTTTTGCTCCTCAAGTAGCCGCTAAACTTAAGACCGGACTTACGGCTGATTGCACTGGTTTAGATCTTACGGAAAGTGGAGAGTTAGCCCAGACGCGCCCTGCTTTGGGAGGTAATATTATGGCTACCATTTTGTGTAAAAGTCGTCGTCCGGTAATGGCTACCGTTCGCCCTAAGGTAATGAAGAAGATAAAGGAAGATTTAAAAAGAAGAGGTGAAGTAGTTAAGATATTTCCAGAAATCAAAGAAGAAGATTTAAGAATAAAGATATTAAAGATAGTCAAGGAATTAGAGAGCAAAGTTAATATAGAAGAAGCAGAGGTAATTGTTTCTGGAGGAAGAGGAATAAGGGAGGCCAAGAATTTTGCTTTATTAGAAGAATTAGCTAAAGCTTTAGGAGGAGTAGTCGGTGCTTCTCGGGCCGTTATAGATGCAGGCTGGATTTCTCATTATCACCAAGTAGGGCAGACAGGTAAAACGGTATCACCTAAACTTTATATTGCTTGTGGAATTTCTGGGGCTATTCAACATCTAATAGGTATGCAGACTTCAAAATGTATTGTGGCAATCAATAAAGACCCTCATGCTCCTATCTTTCAAATAGCTGATTATGGAATAGTAGGTGATTTATTTGAAGTGGTTCCATTATTAACTAAGTCTTTAAAGGAAGGATGATAAAACTTCAGCCATTCTAATGATGGAATTTTATGGAACTAAATATTAGGAATAGGGGCTTGCCCTGAGATTATAATATCAAAATCAAAGAAATTCCTTGACAGTCTTAGACAGTCTTAGTAAATTTTAATAAGTTTACTAATTTAGTAGACTAGAAAGTTAAATTTTAGAGATATTTAAAAATTAATTATAATGATTAACGTCAAAAATATTACTAAAAGATTTGGGAATACTATAGCGATAGATAATATCTCTTTTGAAGTAAACAAAGGAGAAGTTTTAGGTCTTTTGGGTCCCAATGGGGCAGGAAAGACCACCACCATGAGAATCTTAACTTGTTTCTTTCCTCCCAATAACGGAACAGCTACTTTAGCTGGTTATGATATTCTTGAAAACCCCCTTCAGGTAAAAAAGATAGTCGGTTATCTTCCAGAAAATGCACCTTTGTATTTAAATATGAGTGTTCTGGATTACTTAGACTTTATCGCTAAAATTAGAGGATTTAAAGAGTTAGAAAGCAAGAAAAAGATTAAAGAGATGATTGAAGTTTGCAGCCTCCAAAAAGCAATAAGCAAAGATATTGGTGAGCTTTCTAAAGGTTATCGCCAAAGGGTGGGGTTAGCTCAAGCCCTGATTCATGACCCAGAAATTCTCATCTTAGATGAACCCACGGCAGGGTTAGATCCAAGTCAAATTATAGAAATTCGTAAACTCATTAAAGAGATTGGAAAGAAGAAGACGGTTATTTTAAGTACTCATATCTTACCAGAAGTTTCGGCTACTTGTAGTCGAGTCTTAATCATTAATGAAGGAAAGCTGGTAGCTAGTGGCAGTCCTAGTGAGCTTATTAAGAAAGCTAAAGGAAAAGAAAATATTTATCTTACCATAAGAGGTCCCAAAAAGGAAATTAAAGATAAAATAGCTTTAGCAAAGGATGTCCTTACAGTAGAAGAGGTTAGCGAAAAAGATGATCTAACTACTTTTTTAGTTCAGGGTAAAGTTGGGGCTAATTTAAGTGAAGATTTATTTTTTTTAGCCAGAGATAATCATTGGAGTCTTACTAGCCTTCATAAAGAAGAGTTAAATTTAGAAGATTTATTCTTACAGTTAACCACCAAGGAAGCTAATACGAGAGAAAATTATGAATAACATCTTTATTATTCTTAAAAAAGAATTTAACAGTTACTTTAATTCCCATATTGCTTATATCTTTATCACTGTCTTTTTAGTTTTATCTGGTTGGTTATTTTTAAGGGGATTCTTTATTATCAACCAAGCTACTATGCGCGAGTATTTTGAGATCTTACCTTGGTTGTTTCTTTTCTTTGTCCCAGCAATTACCATGAGATTATGGGCCGAAGAAAGTAACTTAGGAACTTTAGAAATCTTATTTACTCTTCCTTTGAAAAATTACGAAATTGTTTTAGGAAAATTCTTAGGTAGTCTCTTATTCTTAATCTTAAATCTTTGCTTAACCTTCACTATTCCCTTAATAATAACCCTGGTAGGAGATCCAGACTTAGGACCTATCATTGGAGGTTATTTAGGAACAATCTTGTTGGGAGGAGCTTATCTATCCATTGGCTTATTTGCCTCGGCTCTTACTAAAAACCAAATTATAGCTTTTATTATAGGAGTGGTTATTTCTTTCGCCTTATTAATCATTGGAGAAAACTTTATTCTCTTGTTTCTTCCCGATTCTTTAATCTTTATCTTTAAGTATTTAGGATTAGGAGTTCATTTTGACAGCATGGGACGAGGGGTAATTGATAGCCGAGATATCATATGTTATCTTTCTTTCATTGCTTTCTTCTTATATCTTAATATTCGATTCTTAGAAAGTAAAAAGAATTGATAGTCAAGACATAATATCTTATTTTTTTAGAAAGTAAAAAGAATTGATAGTCAAGACATAATATCTTATTTTTTTAGAAAGTAAAAAGAATTGATAGTCAAGACATAATATATTACTTTTTCTTAGATCTTAGATCTTAGAAAGTAAAAAGTAGGAATAAAGATGGTCAGCCTTAAAAAACTTCAACATAAAATTAATTCTTTAACTTTAATCTTTATTTTCTTAGGCTTTTTAGGAGTCATTAATTATTTTTCTACAAAGTTATTCTTTAGATTAGACCTTACTGAGAATAAGGAATTTACGATATCTAAATCGACTAAAGAAGTCTTAAAGAACCTAGATGATCTAGTGAATATTAACCTCTACTTTTCTAAGAAATTGCCCCCTTATTTAGTAAACTTAACTCAAAAAGTAGATGATCTTTTAAAGGAGTATCAAATTTACTCTAAGGGAAAGATAAAGTTTAATTATTTAGATCCTTCCAAAGACCTAAAATTAACGCAAAGTGCTCAACTGATGGGTATTCCTCAAGTCCAATTTAATATTATTGAGAAAGATAAAGCCCAAGTAGTCAATATTTACTTGGGTATAGCTATTTTATATGAAGATAAGAAAGAAGTAATTCCTTTAGTTAAAGATACGGATAATTTAGAATATGAGCTTACTTCTAAGATTCTTAAATTAACTTCTCCTCAAATAAAGACAATTGGATTCTTAACTGGCCACCAGGAACATAGCATTTACCAAGATTATAATGAAATTAGAAATTTACTTGAAAAACAGTATAAAACTTGCGAGGTAAAGGTAGAAAATAACAAGACTAAAATTAATGTAAATACTTTAATTATTCCAGGACCAAAGGAAAAAATTCCAGAAGAAACAGCTTTAAAAATAAACCAATTTATTATGGAAGGAGGGAAGGTTGTCTTTTTACTTGATGCCATTAAGATAGCCGAAGACTCCTTAAATGTTACCCTTAACAATGATGGTCTTGACTTCCTTTTAAAAAACTACGGCGTAAGATTAAACAAAAATTTAATTTTAGATCGTAGTTATGCTTTAGCTTCTTTTTCTTCTGGGTTTGCTTACTTTACTTTACCTTATCCTTTATGGATTAAAATTTTAGCCGAAAATACAGCCTTAAATCATCCTATCATAAGTAAATTAGGTTCTTTAGTCTTTCCTTGGAGTGCCTCAGTAGAAATACTGCCTTCTTTGGATAAAAAGATAAAAGCTGTAGAATTAGTTAAAACTACAAAACATGCTTGGATTCAAGAAGAATCCTTTAATCTTAATCCCCAACAATCTTTTATAAGTCCAAAGACTTCTCAAAGTACCTTAGCCCTGATGCTTAAGGGAAGATTTAAGAGTGCCCTTAAAGAAAAAGATAATATAATTAAAGAATCTTCCCCGGAAGCTCAAATTGTCCTTATTGGAAATTCTAATCTTATTACTGATAATTTTATAAGACAATTTAATTTTAATAGTATCTTCTTCTTAAATATTATAGATTGGCTAAACTTAGGTGATAAATTAATAGACATTCGTTTAAAAGAAGTAATTGACCGTCCCTTAAAAGAGATAAGCGAATACAATAAGTCTCTCTTTAAATTTATAGTTATGTTCTTAGCTCCTTTAGGAGTAATTATTTATAGTGGGATAAGATTTTATTTAAAAAACAAGACTAAGAAGTTATTAGAGGTATACGAGAAATGAAGTTTAAGGGAACTTACTTCTCTTTAATGGTCTTAATTACTTTAGTCCTGGCTATCTTTATTACTAAAAAATGCTTTAAGGAAAAAGAAAGCTTACTTTTTCCAAACTTAGAAGTAGCTGAAATTTCTAAGATTACTATTTTAACTAAAGAAGATAAAGTAATTTTGGAAAAGAAAGCTAATGAATGGTTAGTTACTACTTCTTTAAATTATCCTGCCAATCCCCAGCAAGTAAAAGATCTTATTGATAAAATCAAGCATCTTTCTAGTAAGAATGTAGTCTCTATTAATCCTAAGAAAAAAGCCTTTTATGGATTAGATAAAGATTATCTAGAAGTAAGAGTTAGTAAGGCAAAAGATAAAGATATTTCTTGTTTTTTTATTGGTCAGAATGCTCCTGATTTTTACAGCACCTATATTCAAAAAAAGGATAGCCAAGAGGTAATCTTAATTAATGAAGACCTAAGAGGCATCTTTAATAAAGGCAATACTTGTTGGCGAGATCGGACTATACTTAGTTTTAATCCTTGGGAAGTAGATCAACTTATCTTAAATAAAGAAGGAAAAGAAACTATTATCTCTTCAAAAAAAGAAGGTAAATTTAAAGATGGTAAATTTGAAGATGGTAAATTTGAAATAATTAAACCTGAAAAAATAGAAGCTAAAGAAGAAGTAGTAAAATCTATCTTAGATGAACTCTCTAAACTTAAAACAGACAACTTTTATTTAGAAGATAACTTAAAAGTTTGTGGGTTTGACCGTCCCTGTTCTTTTATAAAAGTGATCTTTAAAAATAAATTAGAAAAGACACTTCTTGTTGGAAATGAGAATAAGAATGATCAAGCTTATTTAAAGAGAGAAGGCAGTTCTACTATCTTTTTAGTTTCAAAGTATCGTCTCAGTGACTTATTTAGGGAAATAAAAGACTTAAGAAAGGATCTTAAAAAAGAATAACTAAGTCGTAAGCACTTCGCTGTCAGCTAAAGCTAACAAAATCAGGATAGTTGATAATATAGCTTTAACCCTTAATTTTGAGAGGAGGAAGTTGTAATGCCTATTGGACAAAAGGTGATGATAGGATTTGTCCTGTGGGATAAAGAACTGCTCTGGCATCGGCCATAAGAAAGAATAAAGAACTCGAGGAAAGAGAGGAAAGGATAGAAAGGAAAGGATAGAGAGGGCTTTAAGGGAGATTGCCCTTAAAGACCAGAATGTTACAGAGGCATTAAAGCATGTAGGACTATTATAAGTTATAAAAGGCCAAGCCTATTTTATTTATAATATTTTACATAATAATTACATAATAAATATCTAAGGAGGTAAAATGGCAATTAAGGTTGGGGTAAATGGTTTTGGAAGAATTGGTAGAATTACTCTTAGGGCAGCTTTAGAAAATAAAGAGATAGATTTTGTAGCCATAAATGACATTACTGATGTTTCTACTTTAGCCCATCTATTAAAATATGACTCTATTCACGGTCTTCTGGAAGAAGAAGTTAAGGTAGTAGATGACTTTATCCAGATTAAAGATCGAAAGATTAAGATCTTAAAAGAGAAAGACCCGGCTAATTTACCTTGGAAAGACTTAGGAGTTGAAGTAGTCATAGAATCTTCTGGTATATTTTTGGATCGAGAAAACGTTTCTAAGCATCTAAAAGCAGGAGCTAAGAAAGTAATAATTACTGCTCCAGCTAAAAATGAAGATGTAACTTTAGTCTTGGGAGTGAACGAAGAGACTTATAATCATAGTCAACACCATATTATTTCTAATGCTTCTTGCACCACTAATTGCTTAGCTCCTGTGGTCAAGGTATTATTAGAAAACTTTGGTCTTAAGAAAGGTCTAATGACCACCATTCATTCCTATACTAATGATCAACGCCTTTTAGACTTACCTCATAAAGATTTAAGACGAGCTCGAGCTGGAGCTCTTTCTATGATTCCTACTACTACAGGGGCCGCTAAGGCTGTCACTAAGGTTATTCCCCAACTTAAAGGCAAGCTTGATGGAATCGCCATAAGGGTTCCGACGCCAAATGTTTCTTTAGTAGATTTTACCGCCGAATTAGAAAAAGAGGTAACTGTTGATGAAGTTAATAAAGCTCTTCAAATGGCTGCCTCTGGAAGGTTAAGTAAATATTTAGAGTTTACCAACTTGCCTTTAGTTTCTTGTGATTTTAAAGGTAATCCTAAATCTTCTATTGTGGATGGAAGTTGTACTAGTGTGGTTGGAGGAAATTTAGTTAAAGTATTTGCTTGGTATGATAACGAATGGGGTTATTCATGTCGGGTAATTGACTTAATTTCTTATATTAGTAGTTTTGGATTCTAGCTTTATTGATTTTTCTAATCTTAATCAAGTTAAAAGGAGGTAAGGGATGTTTGAAAAACTTACTATTAATGAGGTAGATCTTTTAGGAAAAAAGGTACTCATTCGAGTTGACTTTAATGTACCCCAAGATAAAGATGGTCACATCACTGATGATCGTAGAATTAGAGAAACTTTACCTACTATTAACTACGTTCTTTCTCAAAAAGCAAGAGTTATCTTAATTTCTCACTTAAGCCGACCAGAAGGTAAGGTAGTAGAAAGTATGCGGCTTAATCCTATTGCTAAAAGATTAAGCGAACTTTTAGGTAAAGAAGTTAAAAAGCTAGATGATTGCATAGGAAAAAAGATAGAATTAGAGATTGATAAGATGGAAGAAGGAGAAGTTATCTTATTAGAAAATGTGCGGTTTTATAAAGAAGAAACTAAGAATGACCAAGTCTTTGCTCAAAAATTAGCTGCTTTAGGAGATATCTTTGTAAATGAAGCTTTTAGCGCTTCTCATCGAGCTCATGCTTCCGTGGCAGGAATTACAAATTTTGTTCAAAAAGCAGTAGCGGGGTTTCAAGTAGAAAAGGAGATTGAGTATTTAGGTAAAACCTTAATTCGCCCCAAAAGACCTTTTTTAGCTATTTTAGGAGGAGCTAAAGTTTCTACTAAGATAGGGGTAATAGACCATCTCTTAGAAAAAGTTGATGCGATCTTAGTTGGCGGAGGAATGGCTTACACTTTCTTAAAAGCCTTAGGTAGTTCTATCGGTAATTCATTATTTGAAAAAGCTGAGCTAGATGTGGCTAAAAAGATTTTGGAAAACAGCAAAAAATTAAGCACCCCTGTTTATCTTCCTGTGGATCACTTAATAGTTAAATCAATTGATTCTTCCGAATACGGCAAAATAACAGAAGAAATACCAGATGGTTGGATGGGAGTAGATATTGGTCCGCAGACCATCGATAATTATATTGCTAAGATACATAAAGCCATGACTATTGTCTGGAATGGACCGATGGGCGTATTTGAAGTAGAAGCATTTTCTAAAGGAACTTATGCCATTGCCCAAGCTATCGCTAACCATAAACCTGCCACCACTATTGTTGGTGGTGGAGATTCAGGTGCCGTCATAGATAAATTAGGGATAGCAGATCAATTTACCCATGTTTCTACTGCTGGAGGAGCTCGTTTAGAACTATTAGGAGGAAAAGAGCTTCCCGGAATTGTCGCTTTAACTAATAAGTAAACCTTATTATAGCACTTATTAATGAAAATTTGACATAGAGCAAATTAATTTGAGGGCAAACAAGTTTATCTTTTATTGCTCGGTATTATTTCCTATGTCCGGTTTTCGTTAATAACTACTATAGATGTTTACTATCTAATAAGATAAAGATAAATTACGGTTACAAATTATTCTTAAGTTTTTCTTTTTTGATATATGCAAACCATTAATTAAGTTGACATACCTCGTAGGGAAAATCCACCCCCTAACCCCCGCCAGCGGGGGACAGCCTCGTGGATGTCCGTTGGTTTCGTTGCCTTTTCGGACAAGGACAAGCCTATCCCCCGCCAGCGGGGGACAGCCTCGTGAATGTCCGTTGGTTTCGTTGCCTTTTCGGACAAGGACAAGCCTATCCCCCGCTGGCGGGGGTTAGGGGGTGGAAATACAACTATTATGTCAAATTATTTATCAGATTGCATATAGTAACTATCATTGCTATCAAAAGAAAGGAAAAGGTTATGCGAAAGCCTATCATGGTTGGTAATTGGAAAATGAATTATCCTGTTTCTGAATCTTGTCATTTAGCTTTCCAGTTAGTAAAATCTCTATCTTCTGTAGAAGATGTAGAAGTAGTCATCTGTCCTTCTTTCACTTCTCTTGATCCAGTAGCCAAATTAATTAAGAAAACTAACATTAAATTAGGTGCTCAAAATGTCTATTTTGAAAAAAAGGGAGCTTACACTGGAGAAATATCTCCTCTGATGTTAAAAGATCTAGGTTGTGACTATGTAATTGTGGGACATAGTGAACGAAGAAAGTACTGCCAGGAAGATAATCCGATGATTAATCTTAAGATTAGAGCAGCTATTGAGGCTGATCTTTTCCCTATTTTATGTGTAGGGGAAAATTTAGAAGAACGAATAAGAGGAGTTCATGAAGAGATTGTTTATATTCATATTACTGGAGGCCTTTTAAGTTTAAGTAAAAAAGAAGTCGAAAGAGTAACCATTGCTTACGAACCAGTATGGGCTATTGGCACAGGAAATACGGCTACCCCGTCCGATGCTCAAGCTATCCATAAATTTATCCGAGAAACATTAGCTAAGATTTATGATCAAGAATTAGCTAATCATGTTCGTATTCAGTATGGAGGAAGTGTCACTCCTGAAAATATCAGTAGTTTAATGGCTCAACCAGACATTGATGGAGCTTTGGTTGGCGGAGCAAGTTTAAATGCTTCTTCTTTTGAAAAGATTGTCCAATATAAAGGGTAGGTAAGCGAAGGATAGAAAGGAAAAAGTGTGCTGCAAGAGATTATAAAGAAACTTTCCTTAAAGAATGAAGCTAAGATTATCTTAATAGTCATTGATGGATTAGGAGGAATACCTAATGCTGAAGGAAAGACAGAATTAGAGACGGCTTGGACACCTAATTTAGATCAATTAGCTCAAAAGTCTATTTGTGGATTGACTTATCCTCTTTCTATGGGCATTACCCCTGGAAGCGGACCAGCCCACTTAGCTTTATTTGGTTATAACCCTTTTAAGTATGAAATTGGTAGAGGCATCTTAGAAGCTTTAGGAACTGATTTTCCTTTAGAATCAAATGATTTAGCCGCAAGGGGTAATTTTGCTACTATTAATCAAGAAGGAATAATCGTGGATCGTCGAGCCGGAAGAATTTCTACCGAAATTAATCTAGAAGTTTGCAAGCTTTTGCAAGGAATAACCATTAAAGGAGTAAAGGTATTTGTTACGGCGGTAAAAGAACATCGTTTCTTAGTTGTTTTTAGAGGAGATAACTTAATGGAGAAGGTTAGCGAGTCAGATCCTCAAAAGACTGGTTTATCAGCTTTAGAAGTTAGACCTTTGGATTCTACGGCTAAATATACCGCTGAAGTTATTAATGAGTTTGTCAAGATAGCTAAAGAGAGGTTAAGAGACTCTTATCCTGCCAATATGGTGCTCCTGAGGGGTTTTGCTAATAATATAAAACTTCCTTCTCTGCAAGAAGTTTATAAATTAAATCCCGCTGCCATTGCTATTTATCATATGTACAAAGGATTAGCTCGTTTAGTAGGGATGAAGATTTTAGATAGTGGCGAAACATTAGAAGATCAAATAAAAACTTTAGAAAAAAACTTAGCTATTTATGATTTCTTCTATTTTCACTTTAAAAAGACCGATAGCTTTGGCGAAGATGGTAATTTTAGTCAAAAAGTAACTATGATAGAAAAAATTGACTCTTTATTGCCCAAAATACTAAATTTAAACCCGGAAGTCCTTGTTATTACTGGGGATCATAGCACTCCAGCTATACTTTCAGGCCATAGTTGGCATAGTGTCCCTATCCTTATTCATTCTAAAACTACAAGAAGGGATGGAGTAGATAAATTTTCTGAAAGTAGCTGTATTTTTGGAGGTTTAGGTAAATTTGAAGCGATAAATGTTATGCCGCTTGCCTTAGCCCATGCCTTAAAGTTATCAAAATTTGGCGCTTAAGCAAACTATGGTCTTAGTAAGATTTTATGGTTAAAACTTATCTAAGGTTCTTTCTCTTGATCGTGATCTTAGAGATGAACTTTGTTACTACCTTATATTCCCAAATAACACCCCTTCATTGGAAAATTTATGAAGATATCTTTTTAGAAAAGGTAGAAGAAACTACTTCTAAAAAACCTAAAGAAGATCACCTGAATAATAAAGAAAGCCAAGAAATAATTCTTCCCAAGAATAAAGAAGAAAATATCCTACTCCAGGATTACTATCAAGAAGATAGAAAAAAAGATCTCGGAGAAGAAAAAGAAGAAGAAATAGATGAAAAAGAGATCATCTATGTAGAGCCCCCTTATAGTCAAGGTAAAGTTATTAAGGATGAGGCGGTGGATAAAAAAAGAGATCTTATTCCTCCTGAATATCCTGAATATATTTACCATCCAAAAAGAGTAAGGGAGCCTTTAAGCTGGAGAGAAATTCCTTTAGAAAAGCGGCTTAAGTTTTTAGATTACCTGGCTGAAAGGTATACTCCAGGCATAGGGGTTGGAATAGGGTATGCTTTTTTTTCTCCCCAAGAAGTAAAGAACTCTTTAGAGAGATGGGCAAATAATATTTATAGCTATTTTTCAAAAAATTACTCAGAAGATTTACCTGAAAGAGAAAAAGAAGATATCTTTGTAATACCTAAAGATACAGAAGGAAAAGAGATTATTGAAAGGGCAGTAAATAAATACCAAGGTTTAGCTAAAGAAAGAGTGATTCGTCCATTAGGAAGTGCTTTTTACAACCTTAATCTTTCTTTTCAAGTAAAGCCAAATTTTTTTCTTGGATTGGGTCTTGGGAATATATCTTATCTAAGTTCTGCTATGGTAAATTATTCTCAAATAAAAGACGAGCGAGATAATAAACTTACCGATGATTCCGATGACACAGAGATTTATACTATGTATTCTGGGGATTTTGCTTTTAAATATTCGATAGAAGCTAATGCTTTTCCTTTAAGGATAAATGGCTTTCTTAAGTATCCTTATCTGAAGTTTAAAGATACTCATCTCTATACAGGAATAGGGCTATTGATTATTCCTACTATTTTAAAGGTAAATTCTGGGACTACTAAGGACCAAGAAGAAGTATATTCTGAGGCTAAGTTAAAATTTTTTAAAGTAGGCTATGGGGTCTTGTTTTTTCAAGGTTTCAAATTAGATATCACTGACTGGCTTGGTCTTGAGGGAGTAGTTGATTATAAAATAGCTTCGGCTAAGAATTTTAAAGATGACCAAGGAAATTATGAAGCTAATAAGATTTGGTATTTCAAGCCTTCTTCTTTTGGTATGGATTTTACAGGTTTTGGATTTAATCTTAGTTTAAACATGGCTTTTTAGGAGGAAAAATGGTCACATTTTTAATCATTACTCATATTTTAGCTTGTTTTTTATTAATTACCCTTATTTTATTGCAATCAGGCAAAGGAACAGATTTAGCTTCTGTCTTTGGCGGTGGAAGTAGTCAGAGTGCTTTTGGTCCTCGTCGAGGAAATATTTTAACTAAGATCACCACCAGCATAGCGATTATCTTTATGATTACTTCACTGTCTCTTACCATATCTTCTTCTCGTCAAGGTTCTATTGCTAAAGAAAAAGGAATAGTAAAAGAGAAAGTAGAGAAGAAGATAGAAAAAAAGGCTGGATCTAAAAAAGAAGAAGTCAAAAAAGGAAAAGAAGAAAAGAATAGTTCAAAGAAGTAACCTAAGATTTACTTTAAGCTTGGGAGATCTTCTCTAAAAAATTATTCCTTTTCTATTACATAGTTAATAAGACTTCCAATTTTCTCAATCTTAACTTCAACTTTATCTCCTATCTTCATTGGACCTATACCAGCAGGGGTTCCGGTAGCAATTATGTCTCCAGGAAGAAGAGTCATAATCTGGGAGATAAAACTTATTAGATAAAAGGGAGAAAAGATCAAATTAGAAGTATGAGAAGACTGCTTTAATTCTCCATTGAGATAAAGAGCAATATCAAGATTGGTCGGATCTAAGTCAGAAATAATTTTTGGCCCAAGAGGAGAAAAAGTATCAAATGATTTAGCCCTTGTCCACTGGCCATCTTTCTTTTGAAGATCCCTCGCCGTCACATCGTTAAAACAAGTATATCCTAAAATGTAATTTGGAGCTTCCTTTACCGAAACATTCTTTACTTTGTCCTTAATCACCAAAGCTAATTCTGCTTCATAGTCCACTTGATTAGCCATTTTTGGATAAATAATTGGTTCTAAATGGCCAATTATCGATGTAGAAGGCTTAAGAAAAATGATTGGCTTTTTGGGAATATCCATCTTAAGTTCATTAACGTGGTCTAAGTAATTTAAACCACAAGCTATGATCTTAGTGGGTTTAAAAAGAGGTAATTTTTTCAAGTGTCAGTCACCATTCTTCCCAAATCAGACTTGCTTTAGCATCTCGACTAGTTCCTGATCCAACGCAGCCGGCGTGCTAATCCACTCGTTTTCGCTGCGAGGAATCACCCTGCCGAATAGCCCTTGTAGGTTTCCAACCATCCTATGTTACGTTTAAACCATTCTTAACTTGCTTGTCCATTACGACCATCGATAATGTTTCTTCATCCTTAGCGGCTAAGATCATGGCCGAACTTTTTATTCCTCTTATGGTAACAGGTTCTAAATTTGTTATCACGGCTACTTGTTTACCTACTAACGTCTTTTTTTCGTAATATAATCTCACTCCCGCCACACACTGCCTTTCTTCATCACCTAAGTCTAAAGTAAGCACATAAAGTTTATCTGCATTAGGATGCTCTTTTACTTCTTTAATGATCGCGGTCTTAATTTCTATCTTTTTAAAATCATCAAAGGTAATCATTTGAGTGTCACCAAAATAGAACAAAAGCTACTTATTCATATGAATATTAGTTTATTTTCCCAAGACAATCAAGTAGAAAAATTGCCCGATTGTTCGATAAGTTATAAGGTGTGATTAAAAAAGCTGGACTAGAATCAAATTAAGCTTCTTTTTAATTCAAACTTGGGGAAAATTCATTAATGTTTCTATGAAAATCGTAAAAATTAAGTTAATCTGTTTCTGCTATCTTTTTACAAAGTTGGGGAATTTGTAAAATAAAGAGGTTGACCTTGACCAGGGGTTTACTTATTATATGATAGGATCTAAAAGTTTAATCCTTAATATTGATGAGCTAAAGATGAAAAAATTTTCTAAGAATAACTTAGTCATAATCTTGCTTTTAATCTTCCTCATAACTTCTCTAAAAAATGGTTTTTCAGAAGAAGTTTTTCCTCAAAAAGAGACGGTTCAGTCTTTTTTGGCAAGCTCCCAAACCAAGGAAGTAAAAAAAGACCCTAAAGATGAGAAAGGAGAAGGGGACAAAACTCCTGATGATGAATTAGATCTTAAAAAATTTTTTGAGAGAGATATTTCTGCCATAGAATCACACATTAATTTCCAAGGAAGAAAGATGATCGAAGCTAAGTTAGGAAATTCTTATTGGGTTAAAGATAAGGAACGAAAAGATAAGCCTCCTTCTGGAGGATTAGCTGCCGGAGTTGATATTAATCAAGAACTACAAGTAAGAGTCTTAGGAAATATTCAAGATCGAATCTTTACTGATATTGATTATGATGATACCGTTACAGATACTCAAACAAGACAAAAATTTCATATAGAGTATAAAGGCAAAGAAAAAGAAGTCGTTAAGGAAGCTGCTTTTGGAGACTTGCAATTATCTCTTCCTAATACCGAATTTGTTTCTTATAATAAAAATTTATTTGGAATTAAAGCAGCAGTTAATTATAAAAAACTAAGTGTTATAGCGGTAGCGAGCCGTACCAAAGGAATTCCTGAAAGTAAGACCTTTAAAGGATATTCCGAACAAAGAACGATCGATATAAGCGATACAAATTTTATGGAAAGAAAATATTACCAAATTTTAGCTTATTTGCCTTATTTGTCACCACCAAAGGAGATAGGTAAGACTTTGCCCCTCGAAGTTGGGTCAGTTAAGATTTATTTAGATAATAGAGTAGGTAGTGATAACCAGAAGGCAACTACGGCGGCAGGAAAAAGTTTTAATAACCAAAATTATTATCGAGGTGAAAATAGCTTTGATGAGCTTTATCCTATCAGTGATTATGTCATAGACCACCAAACTGGAATGGTTAGTCTTCGTAAAAATATAGGCCAGGACAATATTATCTTAGTGGCTTTTAAGTCAACTTTAGAAAAAAGAGGATATGATGATCTTGGTAATTTAAATAAAGAAGACCTTCTAATGATTAAAGCTGCTTCAGATATTCCTACGAAAGAAGGCTATAGCTCTTATAATAAAGAATATTATAAATTTTTTGAACAAAATGGTTATTACTCCTTAGAGATGAATAGTATTAATTTAGATGATAAGGATTTCTTGTTAGAGATTAGAGATTTAAACAATAAAAATTATGATGATAAGAATAATAATAATGTTAGAGATGGGGATGAGGATGCTTATCTATTTATCTTTGGTCTGGATAAGAATAAAGATAATTTAGTAGATTATGAATATATTGACGTTGATTTTGGATTACTCCATTTTCCAAGCTTCACTCCCTTTCTTTTAACAGACGATGACCAGCGCTCTAATAAAGACTTATATGATACCCCTAATAAAAAGCCTAAATATAAGATTCATGTAG
Source organism: bacterium (assembly GCA_018830565.1). Classification (NCBI taxonomy): domain Bacteria; species bacterium. Next base: position 42,565 of record JAHJRX010000056.1, read on the forward strand.
AATATAAGAGTAAAAAAAAGGAGTTTTTTTTAAGTCGAATTAATATAGTGATTGATAGTGAAAGAATATACTTAGATGGAAAACTACTTAAAAAAGATCAAGATTACCTTATTGATTATTTTTCTGGTTGGATAACTTTTTTAAGAGAAGAAGAGATTGACAAGCAAAGCGAAATTAAGGTTGATTATGAATATATGCCTTTTGGGGGATTATTTAGGAAGAATTTATTAGGGGTGAGAGGAACATTAGATCTTAGTAAGAATATTTGCCTTGGATCTACTTATATCTACGAAGGAAGTAGTCAAGTTAGGGAGATTCCTGAGATTACTTCTTCTCCTGAAAGCTTAAGTCTGATCGATATAGATACTAAGATTAATATTTCTTCTATGATCGGGGATCTCTTTAATCTTCCTTCTAAAGATTGGCAGATGGCTATCTCTGGAGAGATAGCTAAATCTCAACGTAATTGGAATACTTTTGGAAAAGCAATAATTGATAATATGGAAGGAAACAAAATAAGCTACCATGTTTCTTTAGATGAAGATTCTTGGAATTTAGGATGGCTTTCTTCTGGTGAAAAAAGAGGAAAGTTGCTTTATAAGTTAGAGTCATATAATGAAAGAGCAGGTCCTTATAATGAAGAAGTGGGTCATCTAAACGATGAAGAAAAAAAGAATTCTTTGGTTTTAAAGTATGAAAATACTTTAGAGCAGAGGATAAGTATTGTCAATAGCCTTTCTAACCCAGGAGTTGACCTTTCAGGATATAAGTATTTAGAGATTTGGGCAAAGATACCAAAACAAGCAAGACTTTATCTAGATTTAGGAATGGTTTGTGAAGATGCTGATGGGGATGGAATATTGGATAGTGAAGACAAAAATAAAGACCTCTTACTAAATTCTGGAGAAGATACAGGATGGGAGTTTAATGAAGGAAAGGAAGTTATAACTAAGGTAGGAAAAGGAAATAGTAAGATAGATAGTGAAGATTTAGATAAAGATGGAATCTTAGATACCCAAGAGAAATATTTTACCGTAGAAGTAAAAGATACTTACCAATCTACCTCTCTTCCAGAAAAGACTAACCCGGAGTGGAAGTTTTATTTAATTCCTTGTTTGGATATAGAGAAGACCATAGAGGGAAGTAATGAAGAAAAGAAAAAGCTGTGGGAGGTGATTAAGCATCTTCGCCTTAGAGTAGAAGGAGGTGAAAGTGGTGAAATTAACATCGATCAGATCTCTTTTGTGGCTAATAAATGGCAAGGAAAGGATATCATCGTTAAATCTTTAAACAGTCAAGACAATCCAGAGTATAAGTCTCTAAAAGATGACCTTCAATATGGTAAAGACTTTAAGGATCTCTATAAATATGTAGATCTTGAAAAAGAAGAAGCTTTAGTCTTAAATTATGACTTAGAAAAAAATAAAGAAGGATTTGCTTTTTATAAATATAAGAAGGCTCAAAATTATACTGGTTATAAATACCTTAATTATTTTGTTTATGGAGATGGAAAGGGAGAAGAGTTTTTTATTTGGTTAGGAAACGATGATCAAAACTATCTTAAATATAAGAGTAAGATGGACTTTACCGGCTGGAAGTTAATAAAGGTAGATCTAATAGAGCTTAATCGACATCTTCTTAAGCTTCAGTTAGGAGGTTCCCCTCCTTATTCTTTCCAAGAAGGTTCTTATGAGATTAAAGGTAATCCTTCTTTAAGTAATATTAATGAAGTTAGATTAGGGATAAGAGGAGATGGACAAAAGGGAGAAATTTGGGTTAATGAAGTCTTTCTATCAGAGAATATGATTAAAGAAGGCCAGGCAAAAAGAGTTACTATTAATACTAACTATAAAGATTTTTTAAACTTAAAATGGAGTAAAAAAGAAATCGATAGAAATTTTGAAAACATAGACCGTGTTTCTCCTTTACAAGATAAAGAATGGCAAAATTTTGATGCTTCCCTAAGTATAATTAAATGTCTACCTATGAATTATAGCTTTCAAAAGGAAAAAACTTTGACTGATCCGGCAGAAGATCCCGTAAGGAGTGAAAATATAACTATCTCCAACTTTGGCCAGAGAATCTTTAGGCAGCATAACACCGGGGTAAAGTTTTCTTTACCCAAGCTACCTACGGTTAAGGCTAATTATGTTACCAGTAAGAATAAAAATGATTATCAAAATGAAGAAAGAATGGAAGATAGTAAAGCCTTATCAGTTAATATGAATTATCAATACCAATTTCCTTTGAAAATTTGGATTATTCCAACTGGAGAAAGTCTTAGTGTTTCATTAGTCTGTAAATATAATGGGGAGATTAGAAAGACTGAGTATCCCAGAGAAGCCAGTAAAGATTCTTACCTAAGAGAGAAAGGCTTAGGAAACTCTATCACTATCAATTATACGCCTATCTCCATCTTAGGAATTAATACTTTATTTAACTTCGAGAGAAAGGATCAAAAAGAAAGAGAGAGTTATTATCCTAAATTTAGATTAATTGAAAATAACTATGATTTAAACATCTATAAGATTAAAGGTTTAGCACCTAAAGTTGGTCTTAAATCTTTCCTGAGTGAAGATTACTTAATTAAAGAAAGATACAAGAATGTCAAGACTAATCTTTCTTTTAATGTAGGAAGTAACATTGCATTAGGAGAGTGGTGGTTACCACTAAAGTTAGTAGTCTTTAATCCAAGTTATAGTTTATCCCTTGCCGCAAGTTATGATAAGATTAGTGGAGATTTAAACACTAAGGATACCCTTAAAGAAATTTATAGAGATTATTACCTTGATAAACTTTTATTTAATCATTCTAAATCAAGATCATCTTTAGAGAGCCTTAGAAAGAGTGCTTCTAAAAAAGCAACTTATGATCTTTCTAGCAATTGGTACTTATGGAAACCATTGGATTTATCGATTACTTCTACTTTAGAAAAGAATACTCAGCAAACTTTAAGCTCAATAAGATACCAAGAATCTATTACTTATCGAGGCACGTCAAGATTTAACTTAATGAAGATATTTTCCAAGTTAAAAGATCTAGCTGAAAGTTCGTATCTAATCCTTAACTATAGTCGAAATAAAATTACCGAGCCAGCAATTTCTACTTTTATTTCAATTAACCCTGATACTCTTTGGAGCGTGAATTGGAATAAAAGTTTTCGGAGCAGTCTCTCTATGAACTATAAAGAAAGTAAGAAGATCTATCCTAAAAATACTACCCTTAGCAAGACAGTAATGCCCAAGCTTTTATTAAATTATACTGTTTTAAAACCTAAGAAAATAAAGATTTTATTTACTAAAAAGTATGTTTATTTAAAGAATAGGTTAGAAAATAAGTTAAGTCTAGACGGTGTCTTAAATAAAGAAGATACTGGCCAAACCAAGAAAGAGACCAGGCAATATAATTTAGGCTTAGGGTGTGATTATAAAGTAAAAGATACCGTTATCGTAGAAGTATGGACTAAGAGTGCTTATTTTCAAGATAAGATTGAGAAATATAAAGATTATTTTTCTTATGAAGCTTCAGTAAAAGTAGAATTTAGATTTTAATGGAATAAAAGGAAATGGGGTGTCCCGGTCTTTTCTTAAGAAAAAACAATTATAGTGGAGGTAAAAAATGAATCTTGGGATAATTGGCAGCAGGTATTCTGGCAAAACCAGCTTGTTTAATGCTCTTACCAGCTTAAATGTAGATATATCCGGGTATCAGAAGAGTGGGGTAAATATTGGTGTGGTTAAGGTTCCGGATGAACGAATGGAAAGGCTGATTAAGATGTATCAGCCCAAGAAGATAAGCCATACCTCAATTGAATTTATAGACATTGCCGGCTCGCCTGATTTAAATGAGATTGGAACACAAAAATTGGGACAACTTCGTGAAGTTGATGCCCTTGTCCAAGTTGTCTGCTTTTTTAAAAACCCTGCCTCTAATGCTCTTGAAATTAACCCAGCTGAAGAGATAGAGTCTATAGGATTGGAATTAGTATTAGCTGACCTGGATTCTATCCAGCGGAAGATTGAACGATTGGAAAAGCAAGCAAGATCAGGAGATGTCAAAATTCGGGAGCAGATCAAGACTCTTGAAGGCTTAAAGGAAGCACTCGATAATAATCTTCCCCTTAGAAATAAAAAACTTACCCCTCAAGAAGAAGCCATAATTAATGAGCTTCAATTATTAACTCCTAAACAAATCTTATTCGTAGCTAATATTGCTGAACAAGATATTCCTGGCGAGGTATTTGTAAAGAAGATTCGCGAAATTACAGGAGAAAAGGCGAAGATTATTGCCGTTTGTGCTAAAATAGAGGCAGAGCTTGGCCAGCTCGAAGAGGAAGAAAGAAAGGAATATATGAAAGAGCTTGGCATAGAGAGCTCCGGGCTAAATAAGCTGATTAATACTTGTTATAACTTGCTTGATCTGGTAACTTTTTTTACTTGCGGGCCAAAGGAGGTCAAAGCATATCCTGTACCAAGGCATACCAAAGCTCCCCGTGCCGCCAGCAAGGTCCACTCAGACATAGAAAGGGGATTTATTCGGGCAGAGGTGATGAATTATAAGGATTTAATTGCCCTTGGCGACGAGGCAGCGGTTAAAGAAAAGGGGTTATTTCGGATTGAAGGCAAGGAATACGAGGTCCAAGATGGGGATATGTTTTGTTTCAGGTTTAATGTCTAGCTTTACTTTTGCTTTTTTAGAGAGTGAACATCTTAAAACTAGTTTGTTTATAGCACCTATTAATGAAAATTTGACATAGAACAAATTAATTTAACTACAAGCAAGTTTATCTTTTATTACTCGGTATTATTTCCTATGTCCGGTTTTTGTTAATAACTACTATATTTACACCTTTTAGCTACTGATTCAAAAACCCTATTATAGTTAAAAAGTATTGATAAATTATCCAATTTAAGTCATAATGAAAGAAAGTAATTAATAAAAGGGAGAGAAGATGGAGGTTAAAGATTATCAAAAAGATTTAGCAGAACAATTAAAAGAGTTTTCTGTCTTAGCTAAAGCTTTTAGTGAAACTGGACAGAAAATAAGTTTACTTCAAAAAATATTTGGGCTTTTAAATACAAGTTTTAATCTCCATAACTTATTAGACAAAATATTAGACTATATTATTGAAGTAATTAATGTAGAAGCAGGGTCTATTCTTTTATTCGATAAAGATAATCAAGAACTTTACTTTGAAGTAGCTAAAGGCTCTAAGGCTTCAGAGGTTATAAATTTTAAATTAAAACCAGGAGAAGGAATTGCTGGTTCTGTATTTTTAAGTCAAAAGTCTGTGGCGGTGTCAGAAGTAGATAAAGATGAAAGATTTAAACGAGAAATAAGTGAAAATATTGGATTTGAGACAAAGTCTATCGCTTGTATCCCTATTATCTTGATGAATAAATCTATTGGGGTGATTGAATTAATTAATAAAAAAGATAATAATATCTTTTCTCTGGCTGACATGGAAATTCTTTCTCTGGCCTCTTTTTATCTGGTGAAGATTATTCAAAACACCAAGATTATAGAGAATTTAAAGAATAAACGAAGAGATAGGGAGGGTAGATAGTGAATATCGAAGAACTACTTAATCTTTTAATAGAGAGAAAAGGTTCTGATTTGCATCTTAAAGTAGGTCGACCTCCTCTTATCCGAGTCTATGGTAAATTAATTCCTACGGAACTTAAAATATTAACTTTTGAAGATACTAAAGAATTAATTTATTCTATGCTCAACTCTGCCCAAGTTCAAAGATTTGAAAGAGACTTAGAATTAGATTTTTCATATTCTTATAAAAATATAGCTCGTTTTAGAGTCAATGTTTTTCGTCAGAGAGGAGCAGTTGGTACGGTTATTAGAATGATTTCCTATAAGATTCCAACTATAGATGAGCTGGGTTTACCTTCGGTGCTTAAGGATCTATCTATTAAAGATAAAGGTCTGATCTTGGTTACTGGCCCCACTGGGTGTGGCAAGTCTACTACTTTAGCGGCTTTAATTAATTATATTAATAACAATAGAGAAGGCCATATTATCACGATTGAAGATCCTATTGAATTTGTATACCAAGATAACCTAAGTGCCATTAATCAGAGAGAAATAGAGTTAGACACTAAATCATTTAAATATGCTTTAAAGCATATTTTAAGACAAGATCCTGATGTTATTTTAATTGGAGAGATGAGAGATTTTGAAACAATGTCCATTGCGATGACTGCTGCCGAAACAGGACATTTAGTCTTTAGCACTCTCCATGCTAATGATGCTACTCAAGCTGTAGATCGGATAATTGATTCTTTTCCTGTCAATCAGCAACCACAAATTCGACTTCAGCTTTCTTTAGTTCTTCAGGGGATAATTTCTCAAAGATTACTAAATAAAGCAGATGGCTCAGGAAGAATAGCTGCAGTTGAGCTTTTGATAAATTCACCTACCATTAAGAAACTTATCGAAGAAGGAAAAACCTCCGAAATTCATAAAGCCATTGAATCGTCAGTTCTTTATTATAGGATGCAGACTTTAGATCAATCATTAGTAGAATTATATAATAAAGGATGGATTGCTTTTGACGAAGCTTTAAGTATCAGTCCAAATCCTGAAGGATTAAAGCGTATGTCCAAAGGTATTGATACAGGAGCATCTCAATACTACAATTTATAATGTTTAAGCTGTCAAGTACCAGTCAAAAACTTTAGTTTCTAAGTTAATTAGCCCCCAAAGATAAAAGCCGTAAATCATAAAGTTATTTTTGTCTTGATTTTGCTGGATTTAGCTGATGACTGACACCCGATGTAAGCTGATGAAGACTAATCGAACTTATTATTACCTAAGTGAACGTTGCGCTTGGGTAGGAATGGTGGTTAATTTTTCTTTATGCTTCATTAAACTATGGGCTGCTTATTTTGGAAATAGCAAAGGGATGATGGCTGATGCTATTCACTCTCTTTCAGATTTAATCTCTTCAGGAATTATCATTGTCGGACTTAAAATTGCCAAAAAGCCGGCTGACGAAGAACATCCTTATGGTCATGCCAGAGCAGAGGCTATTTTTGCTAAGGTAGTAGCTATCCTTTTAATCTTGTTTGGATTGGAAGTAAGTTATGTGTCCCTAAAAGCTATCTTTGTTTCAAGTTTAAAACCACTTCACCTGATTGCCTTAATGGCAGCCATTTTTTCTATTGTGGTCAAGGAAAGTTTGTTTAGGTATACCTTGCAAATTGGCAATAAACTTTCTAGTACTATCTTAATAACCAGTGCTTGGGATCATCGTTCCGATGCTCTTTCTTCCTTAGCTGCTTTAATTGGAATTTTATTGACTCTGGCTGGCTATCCTCTTTTTGATCCTTTGGCTGGTATCTTTGTCTCTGGATTGATTATCAAGACTGGAATTTCTATGTTTCACCAAGCTTATGATGAACTAATGAATGGCGTGATTGAAGACGAAATTATGGACAAAATAAGAAGAATAATTGGAGGCATTTCAGAAATAAAAAGCATTAGGGGGCTTAAAGCTTATAAGGCAGGTTCTGAGATTAACATAGATTTAACTATTAGTATTAATGGTAAGATTACTGTAGATGAAGGCCACAAAATTTGTAATTCAATAGAAAAGACGCTTAAAAAAGAGATAGGTTTTGTTAATCAGATTATGATTCATGTTCATCCTTATTAAGACAGACAAAAGATAAATGAGTATTCAAGATATTTTAGAAAAAGTAAAAGAATATCATCCCTTAGCTGATCTAAGATTAGTAGAAAAAGCTTACTTATTTGCTGAGCTTGCCCATCGAGGAACAAAAAGAGCTTCAGGTGAACCTTTTATTATCCATCCGGTATGTGTGGCTGAAATCTTAACTGATTTAAAGTTAGATCTTTATTCTATTGTCTGTGGACTTCTTCATGATACCTTAGAAGATACCAAGGTTACTCTTAAAGACCTAAAAGTAACTTTTGGTGAGGTAATAGCCGAATTAGTAGAAGGGGTTTCTCATCTTAAAAAGATTACCGATCAAAGCCATGAAGAAAGAAAAATTGAAAATCTAAGGAAGCTATTATTAGCTACGGCTAAAGATATTAGAGTAATCTTAGTTAAATTAGCTGATAGATTACATAACATTAGAACTTTAGAATACTTAGAAAGGGAAAGACAATTAAAAGTAGCTCATGAAACTTTAGAAATATATGCTCCTTTGGCTAATAGATTAGGCATGGGAAAGATAAAATGGGAATTAGAAGATTTATCCTTTCGTTGTTTAGAGCCAGAAATTTATGATCAAACAATAAAAAGATTAGATCAATCTCAAGAAGAACGAGAAAGATACATAGAAAATATAAAAAAAGTTTTAGATCAGGAATTAAAGAAGGCTGAAATAAAAGCAGAGATTACGGGACGACCAAAACATATTTATAGTATCTGCCAGAAAATAAAGGCTCAAAATATAGAGATGAATAAGATTTATGATTTACAAGCTTTTAGAATAATTACGGAGAGTATTAAAGATTGTTATGCTATCTTAGGGATTGCTCATACTCTTTTTAAACCTATTTCTCACAGATTTAAAGACTTTATAGCTATACCTAAATCAAATATGTATCAATCCATTCATACTTCAGTTATAGGACCAGAGGGTAGATTAATGGAGATTCAGATAAGAACCTGGGAGATGAATAAGATTACAGAAGAAGGTATTGCTGCCCATTGGATGTATAAAGAAAAATTGAAGATAGACAAGGAGTTTAATAAAAAGATTAGTTGGTTACAAGATTTAATAGAGATTCAAGAAACACTAAAAAGTCCTAAAGAGTTTATGGAAAATTTAAAGATGGAGCTCTTCTTTGATGAAGTATTTGTTTTTACTCCTAAAGGAGAAGTAAGATCTTTACTCAAAGGTTCTACGCCGATTGACTTTGCTTATTTAGTTCATACTGATATTGGACATACTTGTATTGGAGCTAAGATAAATAACCAGATAGTACCTTTAAGCTATCAACTAAATAGCGGTGATATTATTCACATTATGACTTCCTCTAAGCAAAGGCCCCGTAGAGACTGGTTAAAAATAGTTAAAACTCCCAAAGCTAAAAGTTGTATTAGGCATTGGTTCAAAGAAAGAGAGAAGGAAGTCGAAAAAAAAGAAACTGTAAAAACAACGCCAAAGAAAGAAATTTCTAAAGAAAAATTAGGAATTTCCAAAAAGAAAGAAGAAATTAAATCTAACGTTATTATTCCTGAAATTGAAGGAGAAGTAGAAACTTACTTTGCTAAATGTTGTAATCCTATCCCGGGGGACGAAATTACAGGTTATATTACCCAAGGACGAGGTGTTTCTATTCACCGAACTACTTGCCATAGTATTATGGCAAGTAAATTTTCAAAGGAACATTTTATCAAAGTAAAATGGTTGGTAAAAGATGGAAGTACCTTTGAAATCTCCCTTTTCATTTTAGCTTACAATCGAGAAGGATTATTAGCGGATATCTTAAATATTGTTCATGAAAGTTCCACTGTTGTTAATGAAGCTTATGCTAAGCACACCAGTAAAGGCATGGCCACAGGAAAATTAGTTATGATGATTAAAAATGTTAATCATTTAAGGGAGATAACAGAGAGGATAGAAAAAGTTTCTAATGTTATAAAAGTTTATCGGTAAGATTACCTAATGAAAATTAGTTGGCAAAAATTTTAGATAGACTAGAGCCTAACAGTTTTTTCATCATGAGAATTGCTAACACAGGGCTTATTTTTTCTTGACCTCAAAACTTAAATATGATAGTTTTTAATAAAACTTAAGTTTAAAGGAGGGGACCTTGCCTTTAGAAGAGATATATGCCACTAGTAAAGACCACATGAAGAAGGCTATTGAGGCAACTAAACATGAATTTACCAGCATTAGGACAGGAAAAGCCTCATCATCTTTATTGGATCATATCAAGGTGGAATACTTTGGAAATTTGATGCCCATAAACCAAGTAGCTACAGTTAATGTTCCAGAGCCTCGGTTAATTATTATTCAACCGTGGGATAGGTCTACCCTGGATAGCATTTCTAAAGCTATTTTTAAGTCAAATTTAAGTCTTACCCCCACAAATGATGGTCATTTAATTCGCATTACTATTCCTCCTCTAACTTCTGAAAGAAGAGATGAATTAGATAAGGTAGTTAAAAAGAAAGCAGAAGAAGGAAGAATAGCGATTAGAAATATTCGACGAGAAGCCATCCATCAAATAAAAAATCTAAAAGATAAAAAAGAAGTTTCAGATGATGAAGCTAAAAAAGCCGAGGATGAAATTCAAAAGATAACTGATGAAACTATTAAAGAAATTGATAAAATCTTATCTCTAAAAGAAAAAGAAATTTTAGAATTTTAAGGTTATTTAAGAGTAAAAGCAAAAGAGAATGAGATTAATGGGTAATAGGTAACACCTATTACCCATTAATTTTTGAATAAAACTTTTAAATATAGTAGTTATTAACGAAAACCAGCCATAGGAAATAATACCGAGCAATAAAAGATAAACTTGTTGGTACTCAATTAATTTGCTCTATGTCAAATTTTCATTAATAAGTGCTATAAAACTTCAGGTATCAGCAATCAACTGGAAGAAGAGATAATATCTATCAGTTTTTAGTTGATTTTATGAGCTAACTACTAATCTCCTGATAGCTGAACAATTACAAATGGCAAGGCTTAAAAGATGAGGTAAAAAATATCGCTAAGTATGAATGCTAAAGAACTTGATCCTTTAACCGAAGAAGAGTTATTAAGTTTAATCAATAAAGATAAGTTGCCTAAACATATTGCTATTATCATGGACGGTAATGGTCGCTGGGCAAAGAGAAGAAAAAAGCCTCGTTTATTTGGCCATCGAGAAGGAATGAAGACCGTTAAAAAAATGATAAGATTATGTAATCATTTAAAAATAGAGGTCTTATCATTATTTGTCTTTTCTATTGAAAATTGGCTTCGTCCGCCAAAAGAAGTAAATGGTTTAATGATTTTATTAATGGAGTTTTTAAAAAGAGAGATTAAAGAACTCCACAAAGGTGATGTAAGGATAAAAGCAATGGGACGATTAGGCCAGCTTCCTATGAAAGTCCAAAAAGAGATAAATTCTGCTTTAAATTTAACTAAGGATAATCAAGGATTAATCTTAAATGTAGCTTTAAATTATAGCGGTCGTGTAGATATTATTGAGGGTATTAAAAACTTGTTAAAGGATCATCAAGAAAATTTATTAGAGATAGAAAAAAAACTAAACGAAGAATACTTTAGTCAGTATTTATATTCCAAAATGTTACCTGACCCTGACCTGCTAATTAGGACCAGTGGAGAATTTAGGATAAGTAATTTTATGCTTTGGCAGATTGCTTATACTGAAATTTGGATTACTGATGTTCTTTGGCCGGATTTTCAAGATAAAGATTTACTAAAAGCTATAATAAGTTTTCAAAATCGAAGACGTAGATTTGGAGGACTAAAAGAATAAATGCTTCTAAAAAGAATTACGGTTAGTTTAATATTTATTCCTATCTTACTTTATACTATATTTTTTAAATACGATTTCTTATTTTATCTTTTGATTCAAGGTATCATTATTTTAGGAATGTTAGAATTTTACAATTTTTCTAAAATAAAAAAGATAAAATCTCAGAATTATTTAGGTATTTTGGGAGGAATATTTTTAGCTTTAAGCTTTTATATCTTTTCAGAAATTAATTTAATCATCTTAGTTGCTTCGATAACTTTTTTTGCCATATCCTTAAATGGCTTGCTAAAAAAAGAGGTTGAAGGGGCTATCTTAAGCGTAGCGGTAACTATTTTAGGAATAATTTATATCAGCTGGAACTTATCTTTTCTTTTCTGGCTTAAGAAGTTATCTCAGGGAAAGGAATATTTACTTCTTTTATTTATGATTACTTGGATGAGTGAAGTATTTGCTTATGGATTTGGAACTTTTCTGGGTAAGCACAAGTTATCTTTACGTATTAGTCCTAATAAAACCATCGAAGGTTTTATAGCTGGAATAATAGGAAGCGTTGCCTTTTCGCTGGTTACTAAATCCTTTTTTCTTAAGGATGTATCCTTTCTTAATATAATTATAATAGGAATAGCCTTAGGAATATGGGGTCAGTTAGGTGATTTGGTAGAATCTTTTTTTAAGAGAGATGCGAATTTAAAGGATTCTGGCAGCACTATTCCTGGACATGGAGGTATTTTAGATATATTTGATGGGGTTATTTTCAACGCGCCCTTCCTTTACGGCTATCTTTATCTAACTACCATATGAATGTTGATCTTTGATCTTGTTAAAGAGTAAGAAAACGTTCCGGTATCAGCTTGCGGCTAGCAATTTTATTAGGAATAAGTCCATTAAGGCAAGAATTACCAAAGTAAGAAAGAATTTATAGTCTTGAGGGTGAAGCTGGTTGGTGAAAAGATTATCAATCTTAGGTTCGACGGGCTCTATAGGCAGAAGTACTTTAAAAGTAGTTGATAATTTACCTTCACAATTTAAGGTTTATGGACTGACTACTTTTCAAAACATTGAGCTTTTAGAAGAACAAATAAAGAAATACCAGCCTAAAGCAGTGGCGGTAACAAGTAAAGAAAAAGCAAATCTTTTAAGAAAGAAGTTAGGTAAAATCTCCCAGGTAGAAATTTACGAAGGTCTGGCTGGAGTCTGTGAAGTAGCTTCTCTCAAAGAAGTTAACTTAGTAATTTCAGGTATAGCTGGGTCAATAGGCTTAATGCCTACTTTAGAAGCCATTAAATGTAATAAAGATATAGCTTTAGCCAATAAAGAAGTCTTAGTAATGGCTGGTAAGATTGTCATGAATTTAGTTAGACAACACCAGGTAAACTTACTACCATTGGATAGCGAGCATAGTGCTATCTTTCAATGCTTAATGGGACAAAAGATAGAAGAGGTAAAAAGATTAATCTTAACAGCTTCAGGAGGTCCTTTTAGAAAAAAAGATAAAAATTTCTTTGATCGAATTACTCCTTTTCAAGCCTTAAATCATCCTCGGTGGAAAATGGGAAAGAAGATATCTGTCGATTCAGCAACTTTGATGAATAAAGGATTAGAAGTTATTGAGGCTACTCATTTGTTTAATATGCCCGCTTCTAAAATTTCGGTCTTAATTCATCCTCAATCCATAATTCACTCTTTAGTTGAATTTATAGATGGAACAGTTTTAGCTCAATTAGGTATTCCTGATATGCAAATTCCTATTGCTTTTGCTTTAACTTATCCTAAAAGATATAAGACTAACTTGCCCGATTTAAACTTAACTCAAGTCAAAGAACTTACCTTCTTTGAGCCAGACTTTGAAAAATTTCCAGCCTTGAAGCTTTGTTTAGAAGTAGCCAAGATTGGAGGAAGTCTTCCTTGTGTCTTAAATGCTGCCAATGAGGTTTGGGTGGAAGAATTTTTAAACCACAAGATTAGTTTTAAAGAAATACCTAAAGTTATTGAGAAAGTTTTGTCTTTTCATCAAACGATAGAAAATCCTGATCTTGACGAGATACTAAAGACTGATCAATGGGCAAGAGAAAAGACGGCTGAAATAATTAAAAAACTAAAGGAGAGATAATGTGATTATTACTATATTAGCTACTTTACTTACATTAGGTCTAGTCATCTTTTTTCATGAATTAGGCCATTTTATTATGGCTAAAAAGGTGGGTGTAAAGGTCGAAAAATTTTCTATAGGGTTTGGGCCAAAACTTTTAGGATTTAACTATAATGGCACTCAATATCTCATTTCAGCTATCCCTTTAGGTGGATATGTAAAAATGAAAGGAGAAGAAAGGAGTGAAGAACTTACGGGCGAAGTGGATGAATTTTATTCTCGACCAGTAGGAGATCGAGCTAAAATTGTCTTCTTTGGACCACTTTTGAACTTTATCTTAGCTTTCTTATTCTTTATCATGGTCTTTATGATTGGTCTGCCTGTTCTTAAACTAGACAATAAAGTTGGCTTAGTAGAAAAAGGCAGTTTAGCTTGGAAAGAAGGGGTTCAAAAAGGGGATGTTATCACCCAGGTAAATGGCAAAAAAGTAGAAGAGTGGGAAGATGCAGAAGAAGCTTTCTTGAAAGGAAGTTTAAAAGGAAAAATTGTCATAGAAGTAGTCAGGGAAGATAAACTATTAAAAAAAGTATTGATTATTTCAGAAGAAGATCAAAGTAAGTTCTTAGGCATCCATCCTTTTATCCCTCCGGTGGTTGGAAAATTAGAAAAAGGATCTCCAGCTTTAAAAGCTAAAATGGAAGAAGGAGATGAGATCTTAAAGATTAATGAGAAAGATATTAGTTGTTGGAGTGAAATGTCTGAAATTATTCATCATTCAAAACCTACTCCCCTAAAAATCTTAGTTAAAAGAAAAGATCAAGAAATTTTATTTAAAATTACTCCTATCCTTAAGGAGATTCAAGGAAAAGAAGGAGTAATTCAGGTAGGGGCGATTGGGATTTCTCCTAAGACCAAGATTCAAAGGTATGGACCAATAGACTCTATTAAAAAAGCATTTACCCAACTTGTTATTTCTATTCAGTATGTCTTCTTTGTTTTATGGAAATTAATTAGTGGAGGAATTTCTGTAAAATACTTAGCTGGTCCCTTAGGTATTGCTCAAATAGCAGGCCAACAAGCTCAAGGTGGTCTAATGAGCTTGTTATTCTTTATTGCTTTTTTAAGTGTTAATTTAGGGGTCTTAAATCTCCTTCCTATTCCAGCTTTAGATGGAGGGCATCTCTTATTTTTTGCTCTGGAAAAACTCCGCGGTAAGGCTCTTAGTGGAAAGACTCAAGAAATAACTTCTCAAGTGGGATTTAGTATCTTAATTGCTCTTATTTTATTTGTCACTTTTAATGATATCTTGAGAGTAGTTAAGTAAGTGAAGCGAAGAATTTCTAAAAAGATTAAAGTAGGAAGCCTTATTATTGGAGGTGGTTTTCCTATTGTTGTTCAGTCTATGACTAAGACGGACACTAAGGATTTAAAGAAAACAATTGATCAAATTAAAGAATTAGAAGAGGCTGGTTGTGAGATAGTAAGGGTTGCTTTGGTAGATAAAGAAGCAGCTTTAAATATTTCTAAGATCAAGAAAGAGATTGAGATTCCATTAGTAGGGGATGTTCACTTTAATAGTGAAATTGCAGAAATTGCCCTAAAAGAAGGAGTAGATAAGCTTCGTTTAAATCCAGGCAATATAAGAGATGGCTATAAATTAAAGAAAGTCATTAATTTAGCTAAAGAATTAAAGACTCCTATTAGAATTGGAGTTAATGCTGGTTCTATGCCCAAAAAGGATAAACTTCTTACGGCTAAAAACTTAGTGAAGTTAGCCTTGGAATATGTATCTTTTTTTGAGGATTTAGGTTTTTTTGAAATAGTGATTTCTTTAAAAGCTAATGATATTTATACAACCGTGGAAGCTTATCAATTAATGGCCAAAAAAGTAAGTTATCCTTTTCACGTAGGCATTACCGAAGCTGGTATTTCAAATTATGGTCTTATTAAGTCAGCGGTAGGATCTGGTATCTTAGCTTTTTTAGGATTAGCTGATACTATTCGGGTTTCTCTTACTTCTACCCCTACTGAAGAAGTAAGAACGGCTTATCAAATCTTAAAAGCACTTTCACTTAGAGATTATGGTCCAGAGATCATATCTTGTCCTACCTGCGGCCGGTGTAAAGTTAGCTTAATTCCTATGGTGGAAAACCTTGATAGGAGTTTACAAAAAAATTATTCTTATTTAAGATCTAAGATTAAAGGCTCTTTTAAAATTGCCGTGATGGGTTGTGAAGTAAATGGGCCTGGGGAAGCGAGGATGGCCGATATAGGCATAGCTTGTGGAAAAAAAGTAGCTTTATTATTTAAAAAAGGAGAAATAATTAAGAAGATTTCACCGGAGAAGATAGTAGAAGTTTTGTTAAAGGAAATAAATAAGATGGTGGAAGATAATGGCGAATAGATAAAAATGAGCAATGAACCCATAGGTATCTTTGATTCTGGACTGGGAGGGTTAACAGTATTATCTGAAATAACTAAGATCCTTCCTAAAGAAGATCTTATATATTTTGGAGATACCGCTAGAACTCCTTATGGTTCTAAGTCAAAAGATACCATTATTAAGTATTCCTTAGAGATCTCCAAATTTCTACTTAATCAAGGAGTAAAAACTTTAGTAGTAGCTTGCCATACAGCTACTTCTTATGCCTTAGATACCCTCCAAGAAAGATATCAAATTCCTATTATTGGGGTGGTAGAACAAGGAGCAAAAGAGGCGGTTAATGCTACTAAGAATGGGAGAATTGGTGTCATTGGCACAGAAGGGACAATTAGTAATAATCTTTACGCTAAGATTATTAAACTCTTAAATAGTGAGGTTCAAATAATTAGCCAGCCTTGTCCTTTGTTTGTTCCTTTAGTAGAAGAAGGTTGGATTGAAACAGAAGTTACTTACTTAATTGCTAAAGAATACCTATCTCCTTTAAAAGAAAACCAGGTAGATACTTTAATCTTAGGTTGCACTCATTATCCTTTAGTTAAAAAAGTTATTCAAGAGGTCATGGGCAATGAAGTAACTTTAATTGATGCTGCTACGGTGGTAGCTAATAAAGTTAAGGATGTTTTAGAAAAGTTAGGCCTTTCTTCGGCTAAGGAAAGTTATGGTCACCTAAGATACTATGTTAGTGATGAACCAGCCAGATTTACTAAAATGGGTGAACGTTTTTTGCATAAAGAAATGCGAATAATTACTCAAGTAGATGTGAGTGGTTACATATAGGAAGGTAAAAACTATGTATGAATTAATGGTAGAAGAATATTTTAGTGCGGCTCATTATTTAAGAGAATATGTAGGTAAATGCAGTAAACTTCATGGGCACAACTGGAAAGTTCAGGTTTTTATTACTACTAATTCTTTAGATAGTCTTGGCATGGTTGTTGATTTTAATAAACTTAAAGGGATCCTTAAAAAGGTTTTAGAGAAATTAGATCATTATTGTTTAAACGACTTGGAAGTCTTTGCTTGGAAAAATCCTACCTCTGAAAATATTGCTGGCTTTATCTTTCATGAAATAGAGAAACAAGAGATGCCAGGTCAAATTAGTAAAGTAGTTATTTGGGAGTCCAATTCCGCTTGCCTAACATATGATAACAAATAATCAGAAACAAGTATGATTACCTTGAGGATTTGTTGATTGTTGGTAATATATTGATTGTTGGTAATATATTGATTGTTGGTAATATAATTATTGTTGGTAATATAATTTTCGCTTGCCTAATATATGATAACAGGTAATTAAGAATAAGAGAAAAAGGAGGGTTAGCAAATAGATCTATGAAAAATAAATTCATCGAAGAAGAAATTATTTATACTGGTGGTCAGTTAAGTTCTAACTGGATTTATAAAAACTTTGATATTTTAGGTGATGCCATCATTGCTTTTTGTGGACCGGCTGAAGTAAAGACAGAAGATTTAATTGATTTACAAGATTTTAAGCAAAATTTATTTATCTATAGTGAAAAGATGCTCCATTTTTTAGTAGAGCATTTTGATATTGATTTAGAGAAAGCTATTTATCGACAACGACTACTGATTTGTATTATCTTTGAGGAATTAAGGAGTAGGGCTAATAAAGGGATCAAAATTGAAAGAATAGGTGATGATATCTTTGTCAATAATAAAAAACTTACCGTTTCTATTGCTACTAACACCTTAGTTTCTACTTTAATCCATGCAGGAATTAATATTATTAACGAAGGCACCCCTATTCCTACTGAAGGATTAAATAATTTAAAGATTGAGATAAAAGAGTTTGCTCTTAAAGTTTTATCTCGGTATGGTGATGAAGTTGAGGAGATTAATCTGGCTCGCTGTAAGGTAGCTGGTAGGTAATAGAAATTATTCTTCAAATTCATAAAAAGGAGTTTATCTTGATGATGGAAAAAGATAATAAAAAAGTTCCCCAAATTTCTATTGAAATTAGTAAAGAATTAGAGAGAGGAATTTATTCAAATGTAGCCAGTATTATTCATTCTCAAGATGAATTCATATTTGATTTTGGAATCCTTATGCCTAATCGCTCCACAATAGTAGTTCAATCTCGAATAATAACTAATCCTTCGCATGCTAAGAAATTTGTGTTAGCTTTACAAGATAATATAAATAAGTATGAAATGAAATTTGGGACTATTAAAACAGAAGACTCTTTTTCTGAGGTTCAGACTACTCAAACTTTAGATAAGATCCATTAATCTTAATCTGGGCTGTAATACCTTGTCTAAGCTGAAAGTTGACTGCTAGATAACTGACGGTTTATTTTAAAAGAGGAGAAGATAAAAATAGTGCGAAATGATGGAAGATCCAACGAAGAAATGAGAAAAATAAAAATTACCAGAAATTATATAAAACATCAAAAAGGCTCGGTTTTAATTGAATTTGGGGGTACAAAAGTAATATGTACGGCCTCTTTAAATGACCGGGTTCCACCTTTCTTGAAAGGTTCAAATGGAGGGTGGATTACAGCTGAATATTCTATGATTCCTTGTTCTGCTCCTATAAGAATACCGAGAGATTCCGTGAAGGGAAGGATAAGTGGTCGGAGTCATGAAATTCAAAGATTAATTGGTCGTTCTTTAAGAGCGGTCTTTAATACTAAAATATTAGGAGAACGAACTATTATTATTGATTGTGATGTTATTCAAGCTGATGGAGGAACTCGAACTGCTTCTATTACTGGGTCTTTTATTGCTCTCTATGATTTAGTCCAAGAGTTAATAAAAGAAAGGATTATTCTTCGAAATCCTATCTTAGCCTTTGTAGCGGCCATTAGTGTGGGCATTGTAAATGGCGAAATACTTTTGGATTTAAACTATGAAGAAGATGTTAATGCTTATGCTGATATGAATGTGGTCATGACCTCAAGTGGTAAATTTATAGAAGTGCAAGGAACAGCTGAAAAAGCTCCTTACTCTGAAGAAGAGTTAATTAAATTGTTAAAATTAGCTGAGAAGGGGATTAGCGAATTAATAGAAGTTCAAAAACAAGCCTTAGGAGATATAATTGATTAAGGAGATTGTCTTAGCTTCAAAGAATCAAGGAAAATTAAAGGAATTAAGAGAAATGGTCTCAGATTCAAAGATAAAGATTCTATCTTTGGATGATTTTCCAGAAATACCTGAAATCATAGAGGATGGAAAAACTTTTAAAGAAAATGCTTTTAAAAAAGCTTCTCAGGTGGCTAACTACACAGATAAAATAGCTCTATCTGATGATTCAGGTTTAGAAGTTTTTGCCTTAGGAGGCTCTCCTGGGGTTGAGTCTGCCCGTTTTGCTAAAAATGACCAAGAGAGAATTGAGAAGCTTTTAAAAATAATGGAAGGAGAGAAAGATAGAAGAGCTAAATTTTGTTGTGTTATTGCCGTAGCTAAACCTAAGGGAGAAGTAAAAGCAGTAGAAGGAGAAATAAAAGGATTTATCTCAGAAAGACCCCAAGGATTTTATGGATTTGGGTATGATCCTATCTTTATTCCAGATGGCTATTACCAAACATTTGCTGAAATGACGGCAAAAGAAAAGAATAAGATCAGCCATCGGGCTAAAGCTTTAGCTAAGGCAAAAGAAGTTTTAAAGGAGATGCAGAGATAAAAACTGTCATGAAAAGATACTGTTTCTTTAAGTGTTGCTATAAAGTGAGATGATAATCTCAAATAGGACATTTTCCTTGACATTTTTTAGTCAAGGTGGTTATAGTGTTAAGATAGTTTTATAAGTTAAGTTTTAATTTAACCCAAAAAATTTTACAAAAGGAGGGTAAGCAATTTAATTGACACAATTTGAAGTATTAATTGTAACTTTAGTTGTAGCTATATGTGCTTTTGTTGGTTATGGATACCGTAAATATTACATAGATAAGCTTAAAATTACCTCAGCTGAAGAGATGGCTAAAAAGATCACTGAAGATGCTCAAAATCAGGCTCAATCATTAAAGAAAGAAGCTATCTTGGGAGCCAGAGAAGAATTACATAAAGAAAGAACAGAATTTGAAAGAGAGAATCGGCTTCAAAGAAATGAACTCCAAAAAATGGAAGCACGGTTTTTGCAAAAAGAGGAAATTTTAGATAAAAAAGTAGTCATATTAGAAAAAAAAGAAAAAGAAATTTTAGAGATAAAAGATAATCTTTTAGAGAAAGAGAAAGAAATTGAGAAAATAAAGCAACAACAAAGAGAAAGGTTAGAAAGAATTTCTGGAATAAATGCCGAAGAAGCTAAAAAAGAATTAATTGCCGAAATGGAAAGTATTGCCAAACACGAAGCCGCTAAGATGATAAAACAAGTTGAAGATGAAGCAAAAGCTGTTGGAGAAAGAAAAGCTAATCATATTATTAGCCAATGTATTGAACGTTGCGCAGCTGAACGAACTATTGAATCAACCGTATCCGTGGTCTCTCTTCCTAATGATGAAATGAAAGGAAGAATTATTGGAAGAGAAGGAAGGAATATTAGAGTTTTAGAAACTCTTACCGGCATTGATTTAATAATTGATGACACTCCTGAAGCTGTTCTTCTTTCTGGTTTTGATCCTATTAAAAGAGAGATTGCGAGAGTTTCTTTAGAGAGATTAATCTTAGATGGTCGTATTCATCCAGCAAGAATAGAAGAGATAGTAGCAAAAGTACAAAAAGAAATGGAAGAAAATGTTCGTCAAGTAGGCGAGCAAACTACTTTTGATTTAGGTATTCATGGCATTGCTCCTGAAATTATTAACTTAATGGGTAAATTAAAATTTCGGACTAGTTATGGCCAAAATGTTCTTCAGCATAGCATAGAAGTTGCTTATTTAGCTACTGTTATGGCTGGGGAACTTCATGCTGATATTCATTTAGTAAAAAGAGCGGGGCTTTTACATGACATTGGAAAAGCATTAGATTCCGAAACAGAAGGTTCCCATGCTAAGATTGGCGCTGATATAGTTCGTAAGTATAATGAATCAGCGGCAATTGTTTGCGCTATTGCTGCTCATCATAATGAAGAAGAAGCTAAAACTATTGAGGCTATTTTAATTCAAGCTGCCGATGCTATTTCTGCGGCAAGACCTGGTGTTCGCCGTGAAGCACTGGAAAGTTATATTAAAAGATTAAATAAGTTAGAGGCCGTAGCCTTGTCATTTCCCAAGATAGAAAAAGCTTACGCTATTCAAGCGGGAAGGGAAGTGAGAGTTATTCTTAAAAGCGAGGAAACAGATGATGCGGAGACTTTTTTAATTGCCAAGGATGTGGCTCGAAAGATAGAGAGTGAGCTTGAATATCCTGGTCAGATAAAAGTAACTATGATTCGAGAAACCAGAGTAGTCGAATATGCCAAGTAAAATTGGGAGCAATAATTGAAAGTTTTGTTTATTGGAGATGTAGTAGGAGAGTGTGGTCGTAAAACTATTGCTACTTATCTTCCTA
>JAHJRX010000057.1 GCA_018830565.1 bacterium
AGTAAACTTCCTACTATTGGCTCTAAAACAGCTCTAGGTGGATTATTTTAAGGAAGGAAGATAATATGCAGCTTGCCTCTTCAATGTTAAAGCTTGTTAATGAGTTTAGTAAACTTCCTACTATTGGCTCTAAAACAGCTCAAAGATTAGCTTTTTATATCTTAAAAACACCACGAGAAGAAGTTTTAAGACTTTCTCAATCTTTGTTAGAAGTAAAGGACAAGATAAAGTATTGTCAAATTTGTTTTAATATATCCCAAGAAGAGGTTTGTCTTGTTTGCAGTAATAACCAAAGAGATAGTTCTTTAATTTGTGTCGTAGAATTACCTTTTGATGTTATCGTCGTTGAAAAGTCAGGTAATTACCAAGGACGATACCATGTTCTCTTGGGCAACATTTCTCCTTTAGAAGGAATAGGTCCGGAAGACCTAAAGATTAAAGAATTGTTAGGAAGACTGCAAAAAGAGAAGATTAAAGAGGTAATTGTGGCTACTAACTCAAATATAGAAGGAGAGACTACCGCTATTTATCTTCATAAATTAATAAAACCCTTAGGAATTTATGTCAGTAGAATTGCTTATGGTCTTCCAGTAGGAGGAAACTTAGAATATGCCGATGAGGTGACTATTGCTAAGGCTATCGAAGGAAGAAGACCCATGAATTGAAAAATCTGGTGGTGTCTGAAAATAGCTTAGTTATAATGAGGCATCTGAAAAAGATATAAAAAAGATGGATTATTCATTACAAATTGTAAATTTTAATTGTAATATGCTAATTTGTAATTTAAAATAAATTTATCCCCATCTTACACAAGTTATAGGAGTTATTAACGAAAACCGGACATAGGAAATAATGCCGAGCAATAAAAGATAAACTTGTTTGTCCTCAAATTAATTTGCTCTATGTCAAATTTTCATTAATAAGTGCTATAACTATTTATAGACATCACCCAAAATCTTAGCCTTAAAAAAAATAAAGGAGGATGTATGCATAATTTAGTTGAAATTCGCTGGCATGGAAGAGGTGGTCAAGGGGCCAAGACAGCAGCTTTGCTCTTTGCTGATGCCGCTATGTCTGAAGGAAAGCATATTCAAGCCTTTCCAGAATATGGACCAGAACGAATGGGAGCTCCAGTCCAATCTTTTAATCGTCTTAGTGACGAACCTATTACTATCCATTGTGGAGTAGAAAATCCTCAAATAGTCTTAGTCTTGGACCCTACTTTGATGGAGATTGTGGATGTGACCAAAGGTCTTCCTGAAGATGGTATTTTAATCATTAATACCCCCGAAGAACCTTCTCAAATTAGAAAAAAGATAAATATCATGGGAAGAAAGATATATACCATAGCAGCTTCTATCATCGCAAAAGAGACTATTGGAAGTAACATTCCTAATACTTCTATGTTGGGAGCTTTAATTAAGGTTACCAACTTAGTAAATTACGAAAGAATGATCAAGGACACGAAAAAAAAACTTGAAAAAAAGCTTAAGAATAAACCAGAAGTAATTGAGGGTAATATCCAAGCTATCCAAAGAGCTTATGAGGAGGTAAAATCAGAATGAGCACATTACCAAAATGGCACGAGCTTCCTGTGGGAGGATTGATCTTAGAAGCAGGAAGTGCTAGGGATTATAAAACAGGTGGCTGGAGAAGTATTAAGCCTATTTACAACCAAGAAAAGTGCATTAATTGTTTAAATTGTTGGATACATTGTCCAGATTCATCGATTATGGTAAAAGAGAGTAAAGTAACGGGCATTGATTATGATTATTGCAAAGGG
Source organism: bacterium (assembly GCA_018830565.1). Taxonomy (NCBI): domain Bacteria; species bacterium. The sequence goes on from JAHJRX010000057.1 coordinate 1,784, forward strand.
TGTGGAATATGCGCCAAGGTGTGTCCACCTAAAGTAGCAGCTATTTCTATGATAGAAGAAGGGAGATAAAAAATGGGAAAAATGGTGGCAAAGACTGGAAATGAAGCGATGGCTGAAGCAATGCGTCAAATTAATCCTGATGTAGTAGCTGCTTATCCTATTACCCCGGCTACAGAAGTAGTGCAAATATTTTCTACTTATGTGGCTGATGGATTAGTTCAAACAGAATTTATTGCCGTGGAAAGTGAGCATAGCGCTATGAGTGCTTGTCTGGGGGCAGTAGCAACAGGAGCTCGAACGATGACTTCTACGGCTTCTCAAGGCTTAGCTTTGATGTGGGAGATGCTTTATATTGCTTCAGGTCTTCGTCTTCCCATAGTCATGGCTGAAGTAAATAGAGCTTTGAGTGCGCCCATTAACATTCATTGTGATCATAGCGATACTATGGGAGCAAGAGATAGCGGCTGGATCCAAATTTATTCTGAAAATGCTCAAGAAGCTTATGATAATTTAATTCAAGGGGTAAGGATAGCCGAAGAATGCTTACTGCCCACCATGGTTATGGCTGATGGTTTTATTATCAGCCATGGAATGGAATCTATGGAAATTTTAGAAGATAAAGAAGTCCAAGATTTTGTGGGTGAATATAATCCATCTTCTACCTTGATTAATTCAGAAAAACCTATAACTATGGGGGCACTGGATTTTACAGACTATTATTTTGAACATCGCCGTAGTTTAGCCCAGGCAATGATAGAAGCCAAGGAAAAGATTATTAAGATTAGTCAGGAGTATAGCCATCTTTCCAAAAGAAAGTATCAGCTTTTTGAAAAATACATGTTAGACGATGCCGAAATAGCAATCGTGGTGATAGGCTCTACGGCTGGAACAGCTAAAGTAGTAATTAATGAATTAAGAGAGAAGAAGATTAAAGCCGGGCTCTTGAAGATTAGAGTATTTCGACCTTTTCCTGGTGAGGAATTAAAAGAAGCTTTAGCTAACATACCAGTGATTGCTGTTTTAGATCGAGCTGATTCTTTAAGCACAATGGGAGGACCTTTATTTATAGAGATTAAATCTTCTTTATATGGCTTAGAAAAACAACCTCAAGTAGTCAATTACATCTATGGTTTAGGCGGCAGAGATATTAATTTACATCATCTTAGAGAAATTTACCAAGATCTCCAAAGCCTTTTAAAGACAGGAAAAGTTACTTCGCTGGTTAAATATCTTGGAGTAAGAGAATAGGAGGAAAAATGGCAAGTTTAAAAGAATTATCAAAAAGAGTGGATCTTCTTTCCGGTGGACACAGAGCTTGTGCCGGATGTACTGAACCTATGGCCGTGCGACAAATTTTATTAGCCGCAAATGCACCTTTGGTAATAAGCAGCGCTACGGGCTGCTTAGAAGTAACTACCACCATCTTTCCTTACACGGCATGGAAATGTTCTTTCTTTCACTCGGCCTTTGAAAATTCTGCCGCTACTATAAGCGGAATAGAGACAGGATACAAAGCTTTAGTCAAGAAAGGCAAAATCAAAGAACAAGGCTATAAATTCATTGGATTTGGTGGAGATGGAGGAACTTATGATATAGGATTTCAATCCTTATCAGGTGCTATGGAACGTGGCCATGACATTCTTTATGTTTGTTTAGATAATGGAGCTTATATGAATACCGGAATTCAACGTTCCAGCGCTACCCCTAAAGGCGCTCATACCACTACTTCTCCAGCCGGTAAGATAATTCCTGGCAAAAAAGAGTTTCGCAAAGACTTAACCTCAATTATGGTAGCTCATAATATTCCTTATGTTGCTCAAGCTGCTCCTAGTAACTGGAAAGACTTAACGACTAAAGTGGAAAAAGCTTTGTCTATTAAAGGACCAACTTTTATTAATGTCTTGGTTCCTTGTCGTTTAGGGTGGGGATTTGCCCCTGAAACAGCTATCGAAATTGGAGAAGAAGCGGTAGATTGTTCTTATTGGCCACTTTTTGAAGTAGAGGATGGAAATTGGAAGCTAACTTATCGTCCTAAGGAGAAAAAACCATTAGTAGATTGGCTTAAAAAACAAGTTCGTTTTAAACATCTATTTAAAGGTAATCAACAAGAAATCTTAACTCAACTTCAAGAAGATATAGATAAGAATTGGGAAAGACTACTAAAGAAGTGTGGCGAAGAGACTAAAGCATAAAGATGGGGTCGATATCGATCTCCAATTTTATAAAAGCTGGAGGCTGGTAGCTTTCTAAAGTTTTATTAATAATTTGATGAAGAAGGAAGACTTTTTTAGATTTTAAGAGAATTTGAAAGCGGTATTTAGACTTAACTTTAGAAATCACACAAGGAGAAGGTCCTAAGATTTTTAGATCGAAGAAGTTATTGTTTTTTAAGGTTTTTTGAAACTTCAAAGCTTCTTCTTCTACTTTAGATTCTATCTTACCTTGAAAAATAATATTGGCTAAGCGAGAAAAGGGAGGATAGTCTAGTTCTTCTCTATTCTTTATCTCTTCTTGATAAAATAAATTACAGTCTTGATTTACCGCGGTTTGAATACAAAACTGCTCTGGATTATAGGTTTGAATCAACACTTCTCCTTTTAAGTCTCCTCTTCCTGCTCTTCCAGCTACTTGGGTTAAAAGGTTAAAAGTATGCTCTGATGCTCTAAAGTCAGGAATATTTAAAGAGGTATCAGCCAGGATCACTCCCACTAAAGTTACATTAGGAACATCTAAGCCTTTAGCAATTATTTGAGTACCAATTAAGATATCAATACTTCCTTGATTAAATTTAGATAATATATCTTCTAAGGCATTCTTCTTTTTAGTGATATCTATATCTAAACGAGCTACTTTGGCTTGAGGAAATAATCTATTGATCTCTTTCTCAATCTTTTCTGTTCCGCTGCCAAATAATTTAATCTTTTTATTTTTACAGTAAGGACATAGAGAAGGTATTTCGGCTAGATTTCCACAATAATGACATCTTAAAGCCTTATCTTTTAAGTGATAAGTTAAGGTAACATTACAATATTCACAAAGCAGAGATTTTCCACAACTAACACATAAAATATAAGGTGAAAATCCTCGTCGATTTAAGAATAGTATGGTTTGTTCTCTTCTTTCTAATCTTTCTTTAATAGCCTTTTGAAGCTTAAAACTAATTAAAGTTTTGCTCTTTTCTGGTATTTCTTTCCTTAAATCTATTAATTTAACTTCAGGAAGAGAAAAATCTTTAACTCGATAAGATAATCTTAAATAATCATACTTTCCTTTTTGAGCATTATATAAAGATTCTAAGGAAGGAGTAGCACTTCCCAATACGACTACACTGGAAGTAAATTTAGCCCGCATAATAGCTGCATCTCGAGCATGGTAGCGAGGATTATGATCTTGTTTATAAGTCCTTTCATGTTCTTCGTCCACCACGATCAGACCTAAGTTTAAAAATGGAGCAAATATGGCACTTCGAGCTCCAATGGTAATACTTACTTGGCCTTTTTTAATCTTATGCCACTCTTCATTTTTCTTTTTTAGGGAAATCCTACTATGTAAAATAGCTACATTTTCTCCAAAGCGAGATTTAAATCTCTCCTCCATCTGAGGAGTTAAAGAAATTTCCGGAATTAACACCAGCGCTTGCTTTCCTTTAGCGATTACCTTATTAATGGCTTGTAAGTAAATTTCCGTCTTACCACTTCCAGTAATTCCTTGAAGAAGAAAGACTTTAAATTCTTCCTTCTCTATACTTTTATTAAGCTGTTCTAAAGCTACTCTTTGTTCGTCAGTCAAGAGGAAGGGTTGGGAAGTCTTTACTTTACTGGAAGAGGTTAAAATATTCTGCTCTTGAAGATAAGTTATCTTAATTATCCCTTTTCTAACTAAAGTTTTCAGAGGAGAGTTGCTTACCTCAGCTTGATAAAGAAGTTCTTTTTCTTTAAGCAGAGGATTACTTAATAAAATATGGAGAATTCTTTTTTGAGCTTTATTTAATTCTTTAAGGAGTAATTTAACTTCTTCTTGGTTGATCCCTAAAGAGATATACTTTTCTTTATTAGATTTACTTAAGGTAGGAATACAACTTTTTAAGACCATGCCCCAAGAAGAAAAGTAGTAATTAGCTATCCATTTAGCTAGTTTAAGTAATTCAGGGGTGATTACTGGTTCTTGATCTACGATCTCGATTAACTCTTTAATTTTTAGGTTTTCTGGGGGAGGAGTTTGGTGGATTTCAATTATGCAACCTTGGCATTTTCTGTTTCGAAAAGAGACTAAAGCTCTTTTGCCAATAGCTATTTCCTCTTCTAATTCTTTAGGTACTGAGTAGGTAAAAGATTTGTTAACCTTTAAACTTAAGACTACCCCGACAAACGTTTTCTTACCGTTTAAATGGTCCATCTTGTTTGACAAAGATTGCAACTTGGTTTTATTGAGAAAGCTGTAAAAATTTTAGACGCCAATCTTAAGTGGATTTACTATTTGTTTTAAGGTAGCCACAGCCGAAAGGGCCGCTAAAAAACTTGTTTTGGGGTTAAAAGGAGAAGGTAAGTTTTCGCACTTTAGGTTGATCTTTCCAAAATCCCCTTCGATCGAGATTTCATGAGTATTAATATTTGTCTCTGGATCAGCGTAAATATTGACTAAAGTTTTTTCAAATCCTATCCCCGCTAAGCTTAAAACAGCCGAAACATTAATATTTTTAGGAAAAGAAGTAGCTGCTTCTAAAGCCGTACCGGCAAATATTCTTGTTTTATTAGTCAACTCTTTTAAATTTAGCTTATTTTTTATAACATAAGGGGCATCTATTAAACTTTTTACAGACTTAGTAGTGTTAATTTCTACTTTTTTTATCTTGCCTACGGAAGCTGATTTTAATCCATCAATACCGGCAATAGCCCCAGAAGGAATATAAATCTGGCAGTTTTTTTCCTTAGCGATCTCCAAAATCTTTAAATCATCGACCAATGCCCCTACGCTCATAATCAAGACATTTTTACCTAAGTAAAGAGCCTCCTTGATATATTTTTTAACGGCTTCTTGAGAAGCAGCTTCAATCACCAAGTCTACTTCTCTTATCAAAACCTCGCCGGGCAATACTTTCACTGGTTCAGGTAAACAACGAGAAAGTTTTATGGCTTTTTCTTCTTCTTGATCGAAGATAACTTTTAATTCTAATGGAGAAATATCCTTAATGTTTTGGCAGATATAACTACCTATGGCTCCACATCCAATTACTCCTACTTTAATATTCTTCATCTTATTTTCCTAAGTTTTTTAAAATTTCCTAATCGGCTATTTTTTTAAGGTCAGAGGGTTTATTCTTTTCAAAAGAGAGGTCTTTTCTGAGGAATTCCTATTCTCCGAGGAAATTGAAAAGGAGTTGTTCTTTCTTTAATGATGATGACTAAATTTGTCTTTTTTCCCTTAAAAGGCAAATTTACTTCTTTTACTTCTTCTAATTGACCACCTACTTCTTTGATGGCATATTGAGCAGCTTGTAATTCTTCTATAATATCTTCTCCTTTAACGGTAATCAATCTTCCATTCTTTCTTAAAAAAGGGAGAGTATATTCAACTAAGGTACTTAAGTTGCTTACGGCTCGAGCTACGGCTAGATCGTACTGTTCACGATATTCTTTGTCGTGCCCATATTCTTCTGCTCTTCCTGGTAAGATCTTGACATACTTAAACCTCAAAAGATCGCAAATTTCTCTAATAAAATCAATCTTTTTTTGGCGAGATTCAATTAAAGTAAGATCTATTTCAGGAGTGTATATTTTAAGAGGTAAGCCAGGAAAGCCAGCACCGGTACCAATATCGATAACTTTTATTCCTGAACAAAAGTTTCCTCCCAAGGTAAAAAAAAGGGAGTCTATAAAATGGTAGTCAATGATCTCATAAGCTTCATCTATTGCCGTGAGATTAACTTTCTTGTTTTGGCTTTGTAAGAGTTTTAAATAAATAATGAATTGCTCTGCTTGGTATTCTGTTAAATTTATATTTAGTTGTTGACAACTCTTTAATAGATAATCTTTTAATTCTGACACTACCTTTTTTTTCTTTCTTTTCTGTGTTTTTCTAAGTAGATAATAATTACCGTAATATCAACTGGCTTAATACCTGGAATTCTAAGAGCTTGGCCTATGGAATCTGGTCTTATTTGTTTAAGCTTTTCTCTGGCTTCAAATGAAAGCTCCCGAATTTCATCATAATTAATCTCTAAAGGAACCTTTTGTTTTTCTAATCTCTTGTGTTTTTCAACTTGAAGGTGTTGTTGATTGATATAGCCTTCATACTTTATTTGAATCTCAACTTCTTTCTTAATTTCCTCTGGAATTTTAAGGCTAATTTGATCCAGACTTATTAAATCTTGGTAAGTTATCTCTGGCCTTCTTAATATTTTCCCTAAGGAGAGCTTACTTCCTTTGAAATTTACCAAGGTCTTTTTGAGCCTCTGGATCTCTTCTTTTATCTTTTTTTGCTTACTTTTAAAGATAGCATAAATTTCTTCTGAAATCAAGTTAAATTTATATCCAAAAGGCATTAATCTCTCATCGGCATTATCGTTACGAAGAAGTAAGCGGTATTCAGCTCGAGAAGTAAACATTCTATATGGTTCATTTGTCCCTTTCGTCACTAAGTCGTCTATTAAAACACCAAGGTAAGCCAAAGATCGATCTAAGATAAATGATTTCTTTCTCTGTATCTTTAAAGCGGCATTAAGGCCACTCATCATTCCTTGGGCGGCTGCTTCTTCATAACCCGAGGTGCCATTTATTTGACCAGCAAAGTACAAGTTTTCAATCTCTTTAGCTTCTAAGGTAGGTTTTAGCTGGAGAGGAAAGACAAAATCATATTCAATAGCGTATCCAGGTCGAATAATCTTAGCTTCTTCTAACCCCAAAATAGAATGCAAAAGCAAGTCTTGTATTTCTTCGGGCAGGCTAGTAGAAACACCATTTAAATAATATTCTTTTGTTTCTCTTCCTTCTGGCTCAATAAAGATTTGATGTCTCTCTTTTTGGGAAAACTTGACAATTTTATCTTCTATAGAAGGACAGTACCGAACACCAATTCCAGTAATATTTCCTGAATATAAAGAAGAAAGAGCCAAATTATCTCTAATTATTTTATGAGTTTCTTCATTGGTATAGGTGATATAACAAGGCATTTGGGGGCAAGTTATTTCTTTAGTCGTAAAAGAAAAAGGAAGAGGTTTTTCATCTCCTTCTTGAACCTTTAATTTAGAAAAATCGATACTATCCCTGTGAATTCTGGGGCTTGTGCCGGTTTTAAATCTGCCTAATTTTAGCCCTAATTGTTTGAGATTTTCAGATAATCTGATCGAGCTAAATTCCCCCGCTCTACCAGCTGGATAATTTATGCTTCCAATGTGAATAAGGCCATTTAAAAAAGTACCAGCAGTAATGATCACAGCTTTTGAGAAAAATTTTAAATTAGTAGAAATCTTAACTCCTAAAACTACTTTTTTACCTTTACTTGTTTTAACTAATATCTCTTCAACTAAACCTTGATATAAAGCTAATCTTTTTTCTTCTTCTAAGACCTTCTTCATGTACGCTTGATACAGTTTTTTATCAGCTTGAGCTCTAAGAGATTGAACGGCAGGGCCTTTTTTAGTATTTAACATTCGAAATTGAATGCCCGTATGATCAATGCATTTAGCCATTTCTCCTCCTAATGCATCAATTTCTCTCACTAATTGTCCTTTGCCCAAGCCACCTATGGAAGGATTACAAGACATCTGAGCAATGCTTTCTATATTAGAAGTAATTAAGAGAGTCTTGAGACCCATTCTGGAAGTAGCCAAAGAAGCTTCGATCCCAGCATGTCCCCCTCCAACAACGATAACATCATAATCAACGAAACTCATTAAGTTATCTCCACTTCATTAGCTTATGAATTTGAAGTAATTAAGAGAGTCTTGAGACCCATTCTGGAAGTA
>JAHJRX010000058.1 GCA_018830565.1 bacterium
CTCATCATACCAAATTAGAGAACTTTCCTCACCATAAACATATAAGTAGTTCGGAGAATAGACTTCCATCCCATGAGACCAACTTAGAGTCAGTGATGAAAGCAATAGAAGAATCGATGGAGAAATGAGAGTTAAAGAAATAGGGCATTGGCGGTGGATATAACATATTGAAATGAATGAGCCTGGCGTAACGACTAAAATCGTAACCGCTTCCTAAAGAAGTATCACCAATTCGTAGGGACAACCCTTGTGGTTGTCCAATCAAAAAACCCCGCAAGGATTTAACCCCTTGCGGGGTTTTCTTTATAATTTTTTAGCCTTAAGGGAGCTTTATCCAGAAAAATGTCTTAATTAAAATGTGCAAAGAAGGAGAAGTGGAGAAAGGGGATAATCGGGGAAAAACTACCACTTGTCGATCAATCACAGTCAATTTCCCTTCTCCATTTCTCCCTCCTTTTTTGAGGGATATTTTACATCCTTAAACAGGACATTTTCATTTGCGGATATTAGGACATTTTCATTTGGGTATTACAGGTTTTTTATCAATTTTTTTATTTATTTGTTAAATATTGTCTATTGTCAAATTTTTTTATCCAACCATAAAATTAAGTCCGATAATTTGAATTTATCTTCACATACTCTAGAGATAAATCTGTAGTCCAAACTTTTAGTTCTTCTTTGCCTTGATGTAAGTCAATCTTAAGATATATTTCCTTTTCCTTGAGTAACTCTTTTAGCTTATCAAGGCTAGAAAAAGCTTTAGCGCCATCTTTAACTAATAAATTTTCGCCTAAGTAGATAACTACCTTATTTATATCAAGATTAGTCTGACTATTACCAATAGCGCTAATGATCCTTCCCCAATTAAGATCTTCACCAAAAAAGGCAGTCTTGACTAAAGGAGAATTAGCTACCGCAAAAGCAACTTTTTTAGCTTGAGAAGCACTCTTAGCATTTACCACCTGAATTTGGATTAATTTAGTAGCTCCTTCTCCATCTTTTACAATCATTAAAGCTAAGTTAAGAAGAACTTCTCTTAAGGTATCTTGAAACTTATAAAAATCTTGATCTTTTTTAGTTATTCTTTTATTACCTGCTAAGCCATTGGCTAAGATAACCACCATATCATTAGGACTAGTATCTCCATCTATGGTAATTAAATTTAAAGTTTTATCGGTGCTGCTTTTTAAGGCTTCTTTTAGTAATTGATAATTGATAGATATATCCGTGGTAATAAAGGTTAAAGTAGTAGCTAACTTGGGATGAATCATTCCTGCTCCTTTACTCATTCCACCTACAGTTACTACTCTTTCTTCTATCTTAAAGCTAAGACTGCATTCTTTAGGCAAGGTATCGGTAGTCATAATGGCTAAGGCTGCCTTAACTCCTCCTTCTTCACTTAGCTCTTTAGATAACACTTTAATACCTTCTTTAATCTTGTCCACGGGTAAGGGAACACCAATAATACCGGTGGAAGCTACCAATACTTCCTCTTTTTTAAGATTTAAACAAGAAGCCGTAGTAGCCGCCATAACTTTAGCATCTTCAATTCCTTTTAAGCCATTACCAGTATTGGCATTGCCGCTATTAATAATAATAGCGGAAGCCCTTTTTTTACTTTTTTGTAAATGTTCCTTAGTAACTACCAAAGGAGCTCCTTTAAGTTTATTGGTTGTATATAAACAAGCAGCGGTGGCTTTTGGTTTAGTGTAGATTAAGGCTAAGTCATAACTTTTTTCCTTAATTCCACAACAAATTCCATTAGCTAAAAATCCTAAAGGAGCAGTAATTCCTTTTTTTAAGTTTCTCATAATTTTTTGTTTGGGTATAGTTATTAAAAGGATAAATTTAAGGCCAATATTTAATTCTTGGCGAATTGCTACCTACTGATATAACTATTTTTTTATTACCACAAAGCTAATTTTTCTTCAAAATCAAACATGATATTCATATTTTGCACAGCTTGACCAGAAGCCCCTTTAATTAAATTATCTAGACATGAAACAATCAAAGCTTTTTTATTATTTACAAAGACACTTAAATCACAAAAGTTGGTATAAATAACATCTTTTATTTGAGGAGATGTATCTTTTAAGAGGCGGACAAAAGGTTCATCTTGATAAAAATCATGGTAAATAGCTAAAAGTTGGTCTTGATTTAAAGAATCTTTTAAATCGACATAGATAGAAGATAAGATGCCTCGATTAATAGGAAGTAAATGAGGAATAAAAGTAATATTGACTTCTTTAAAAGCTAAAAAACTTAATTCTTGTTCTATTTCTGGAGTGTGCCGATGGTTAAACATTTTATAAGCAAAGAAGTTTTCAGAGCAATTTGGAAAGTGAGTGGTATGAGTAGGTGTTCTTCCTGCTCCAGTAACTCCAGATTTAGAATCAATGATGATATTATTTAAGTCTATCTTTTGGTGTTTAATTAAAGGAGCTAAGCCTAAGATAATACTAGTGGGATAACATCCTGGGTTAGCTATTAAAGTTGCTTTTTTAATAAAGTTTCGATATAATTCCGGCAACCCATAAACTGTTTCCCTAACAAGCTGGGGACAAGTGTGTTTGGTTTGATACCACTCTTCATAAATAGAAGTATCTTTTAATCGAAAATCAGCGCTTAAATCAATTACTTTTTTCTTATGCTTTAAAAGCAGATGAGCTATTTCCATAGAGGCTTTATGAGGAAGAGCTAAAAATATTAAATCTGTTTCAAGAATAACTTGTTCTAAATTTAAGTTAGTGCAAAGTAAATTTATCTTACCCTGTAAACCTTTAAAGAAATCTTGAATCAGAATATCCTCTTTTACTACTGCTTGCAAAAGAGTAATCTTCACTTGAGGATGATGAAGTAGTATCTTTATTAATTCTTCTCCTGCATAACCGGTCGCTCCAATAATTCCAACTTTAAGCATCATTTTTTTCCTCAAGATACACTTTAACTAAAATATTTAATCAACATAAGCTTGAAAAGATATAAATATATCCTTATATCTTTGAATAGTCTCTTTAGGATCTTTACTATGATAGATACTAGAACCTGCGACAATAAGATTTGCTCCGGCTTTCAATACCTTGGTCACCGTCTTTAAGTTTATTCCTCCGTCAACTTCTAAAAGGAAGTTTAAATTACGGTCTTTCATTATACTTTTAAGTTTTTCTATCTTAGGTATTACTTCAGGAAGAAAAGATTGCCCTCCAAAGCCAGGATTAACCGTCATGATTAAGACTAAATCTACTTTATCTAAAATTCCATAAATGCTCTCTAAAGGAGTGCTTGGAATAATAGCCACTCCTACTTTTACCCCCATCTTCTTTATGGAATCGATAATTTCGTCAGGGTTTTTTATGGTTTCTATGTGAAAGGTAATGATGTTGCTACCTGCTTCTTTAAATGGCTTAACAAATTTATCTGGGTCTTCAATCATTAAGTGAACATCGAAGATAAGGTTACTCTTCTTTCTCAAACTAGCAATTACTGGAATACCTACGGTAATATTGGGGACAAAATGTCCATCCATCACATCCCAATGAATATATCGACAACCTGCTTCTTCAGCCATCCTTATTTCTTTTTCTAGATAACTAAAATCACAAGAGAGTAAAGAAGGAGCAAGTTCTATTTCTATCTTCTTTAAGGTCAAAGTTCTCTTTCTTCCTTTAAAACTTCATTTAGGTAGATAATAGCTTTAGCTTTCCCAATGAATATATCGACAACCTGCTTCTTCAGCCATCCTTATTTTCTTTTTATAGATAACTAAAATCACAAGAGAGTAAAGAAGGAGCAAGTTCTATTTCTATCTTTTTTAAGGTCAAAGTTCTCTTTCTTCCTTTAAAACTTCATTTAGGTAGATAATAGCTTTAGCTTTCCCAGACACTTCTACTCCTAATTCCACCTTAGAGCCAGGAGGAGTCTTTTGATTGTAAACTTCTCTTTCTCCTTGGAAATCTTTAACTAATATCCTTACTTGAAAATGATAAAAACCATCTGGTGTTTTATAAGTGATAAAAATATTACGAGCTTGTTCCGTTTCTTTAATCTTTTTGGCACTAACCACTAAAGTTACTAGATCGTCTTTGGTTACCTCGGTATCAACCTCAGGGTTTTGATTTAAAACAATATCTTCTTCTGCATTCTTATCTACTTTATGTTCGATGCTCTTTAAGGTCAATCCAAGTTGATTTAAAGTAGTTAAGGCTTCGCTTGATTTTAAGTTAGTTAAATCTGGCATAAGAAGAGTAAGTTTTTTTTCTCCTAAACTTACCAAGACATTTATGGAGGAGTCTTTAGGAACTTTCTTTCTATGGCATGGATTTTGGGCAATAATACAATCCTTTTCTACTTCCGGGGAATGAACATATGTTACTTCACCAATCTTTAATCCTCCGATATTACCATTTTTATTATTCCCAACTGGCCTTAAAATATCTTTTGCTTTTAGTAAAGTCAACTTAGTAATATCAGGAACCTCCACAAAGATTGGACCCTTACTTACATTTATTTCAATACCTCTACCAATTTTAACTTGTTTGCCGGAGGTAGGAAGTTGAGAAATGATGTGATTTTGGGGGATATGGCTATATTTAAAATTTACTTTTGGTTTTAACTTATACTTCTTTAGCACTTCTAAAGCTTTTTCGTATTCCTGGCCAACTAAATTCGGAACACGAACTTGTTTCTTTTGGGGAGTAATAAACATAATAGCAAAAGTAGAACTAAAGATCCCTATAAAAAAAAAGACGAAAGCAGTCAGAAATATCTTAACGACAGGGAATCTTACTAATTTGTAGTTTTTATAAATCTTCATGCAAAACTTTCAAAAACTAATTACTCAAAGTAAAGCTGTTTTTATTACCCAATTCCCTTTAAGAGGTAGAAGTATGAAGTAAGTAAGACATTGATAACTTTAGCCATAATCTTAACCATAATGAAGATAAGTAAGATTGAACCTGTAACGATTAAAGAAGTCTTTAAATAATCCATCTTTTATGATTCTCAGTAACTATTAACTTATTGTCTTAGGAATTTAAAAAAACTCCTATTATAGGGATTACCCACGAAGGAGGAAACTGTTTGCCCCTTCGTGGGGGTAACAGCCAAGAAATGCGAGGAAACCCGAGCATTAGCCGAGGGCTATCTTAATTCTTAAGGTTTTGGTTAGCTTATTTTTAAAATAGCTCGGCTATTCCTTCTAATCTTTTAATTCTACTATCTATAGGTGGATGAGTACTAAATAAGTTAACCATCATACTCCTTCTAAATGGATTGACAATGAAGAGATGAGCCGTAGCAGGAGTAGCTTCATTCATAGGGCGATAGCTAATTCCTTGATGAAGTTTCTTTAAAGCGTTAGCTAATGGTTGTGAATTTTGGCATATTTCAGCAGCACTTTTGTCAGCTAAATATTCTCTAGACCTAGAAATAGCCATCTGGATTAATAAAGCTGCGATGGGGGCTAAGATAGCCATAATGATAAAAACTAAAGGACTATCTCCTTCTTCATCCCGAGCAGACCCTCCAAATATCATTGCCCATTTTGCCCAACTAGCCAGCATCATAATAGCTCCGGCAATAGTTGCGGCAATGGTGCTAATTAATATATCTCTATTTTTTATATGAGATAGCTCATGAGCAATTACCCCTTTTAATTCTTCCTCATTTAAGATATTTAGTATTCCTGAAGTTACAGCCACAGCAGCATGAGAAGGATTTCTACCGGTAGCAAAAGCATTGGGAGTATCGCTTTCTATCAGATAAATCTTAGGCAAGGGAAGACTGCTCTTTAAGGTTAAATCTTCTACCAAATTATAGAGACGAGGCATTTCTTCCTTAGAGACATTCCTTGCTTTATAGCTCCTTAAGATAATCTTATCAGAAAACCAGTAACTTCCTAAATTTAAAAGCAGAGCAAAGATAAAAGCATAGGTGGCGCCACTATGACCACCTAAAATAGAACCAACCCAAACTAACAGTATGGTTAAAAGAGTTAAAAAAAATACAGTCTTTAAACGGTTGTTCATTTGCTTATTTTCCTCGTTTCTTTATTCTAATTTTTATTTTTTGAGACATCTTCTCCTCTAACTACTCTATTATCTCTGTAATCACTCCTGCCCCTATTGTTCTTCCACCTTCACGAATGGCAAAGCGAAGCTCTTTTTCCATAGCAATAGGAGTAATTAATTCAGCGGTCATATTA
>JAHJRX010000059.1 GCA_018830565.1 bacterium
AGTCGATTTTCTGCTTGGTCAAATCAAAAGAAAATTACTTATCTTGGAGCAAATAAGTTAAGATAGCTTCTCCGGTATAAAGTCGATTTTCTGCTTGGTCAAATCAAAAGAAAATTACTTATCTTGGAGCAAATAAGTTAAAATAGCTTCTCCGGTATAAAGTCGATTTTCTGCTTGGTCAAATCAAAAGAAAATTACTTATCTTGGAGCAAATAAGTTAAAATAGCTTCTCCGGTATAAAGTCGATTTTCTGCTTGGTCAAAAACAATAGAATTTTTACTTTCTATTACTTCGTCAGTAATTTCTTCACCTCGATGAGCAGGAAGGCAGTGCATAATGAGAACATCTTTTTTAGCTAACTTAACTAAATCTTGACTTAATTGAAATCCAGAAAAAGCCTTTTTTCTTTCTTCAGTTTCTTTTTCTTGGCCCATGCTTGTCCAAACATCGGTATAGAGGACATCAGCTTCGGAAATTACTTCTTCTGGCACTTCACAAAGTTTTACCGTAGAGGCCCCTTTAGAGATTTCTTTAGCATAAGCCAATATCTCTTGATCTGGTTTATAGGCAGGAGGAGTAACAATAGTAATATTAAGGTTCATTTTAGCCCCGCCAATTAGCCAAGTATTAGCAATATTGTTTCCATCGCCAACATAAACTAGATTGATGTTCTTAAGTTGACCTAATTTCTCTTGAATAGTCATTAAGTCGGCTAATATTTGACAAGGATGAAGTAAATCCGATAGAGCATTGATCACTGGGACTGAAGAATATTCGGCCATTTGAAGAAGAATTTCATGAGAAAAGGTTCGAGCAATAATACCATTAACATAACGAGACAACACTCTGGCGATATCAGGAACAGTCTCTCTTTTGCCTAATTGGACTTCTTGATGTCCCAGGCAGATAGAAACTCCTCCTAAACGGTGAATACCTACTTCAAAAGTTACTCGAGTTCGGATTGAAGGTTTTTGAAAGACTAAAGCTACCGTCTTTCCTTTTAAGATCTTTAACTTCCGCCGGTCTTTTTTATACTTGAAGGATAACTTAATAAGTTCTTCAATCTCGCTTTTCTCAAAATCTTCTAAAGAAAGAAAGTTTTTTTGTTTCATTAGAATTTAATCCTTAATGGTCTCATTATTATTTAAAACTTTATCGAGTATATCTAAAGCTTGGTCTACTTCTTTATTGGTAATAATCAAAGGAGGCAAAAGACGCAACACCTTTTCACAGGTGCAATTAATTATCAGCCCTTCTTTTAAACAATCTTTTACTATTTTATCTCCCTTGATTGTTAATTCTAAGCCGATCATTAATCCTTGACTTCTAATCTGCTTAAGGATCAAATTGTATTTTTTAGCCAATTCGTGAAGTCTGGCCAGCAGATAAGTGCTAACCTTCTTTACTCTTTCTAAGATATCTTCTTTAATGATCGTATCTAAGACTGCCCAACCCGTAGCAGCCGCTAAAGGATTTCCTCCAAAAGTAGAAGCATGTTCTCCAAAACTTAAACAAGAAGTAAATTCTTCCTTTACAATCATCGCTCCTATGGGGAAACCATTACCCAGGGCTTTAGCTAAGGTAATTACATCTGGAGTTAATTCCCGATAGTTTTGAAAGCCAAACATCTCTCCAGTTCTTCCTATGCCTGTTTGAACTTCATCAAAGATTAATAAAATACCTTGTTGGTTGCAAATCTCTCTTACTTCTTTGAGATAAGAAGCCTCAGCAATATTTACCCCTCCTTCTCCTTGGATAACTTCTAAGATTATCGCGGCTGTAACCGGGGTAATCTTATTCTTAAGATCTGTTAAATCATTAAATCGGCAATACCTAAAGCCTTCAGGCAAAGGCTCAAAGCCTTGATGAAATTTAGTCTGAGCAGTAGCGGTAAGAGTAGCTAATGTCCGACCGTGGAAGGAGTTTTCAAGAGTAATAATTTCATATTTATCTCCAGTTATTTTTCCATGTTTTCGAGCTAACTTTATCGCTGCTTCATTAGCTTCGGCTCCACTATTGCAAAAAAAGACTTTTCCTGGAAAAGATAATTGAATTAATCTTTTAGCTAAATTGATCTGAGGAACAGTATAAAATAAATTTGAAGTATGCATTAAGATAGAAGCTTGTTCTTTAATAGTCTCTACTATTTTAGGGTGGCTATGGCCTAAGTTACATACTGCTAACCCCGAGGTAAAGTCAAGATATTCCTTGCCTTGAGCATCCCAAACCAAGGCTCCTTTTCCTTTTAAAATAGAGATAGGATAACGACGATAAGTTTGAAGAATATACTTTTCTTCTTCTTCTTTGATTAATTCATCTTTATTGGATAGATCTAAGTCCTTCATCTTTTAATTTTTGCCTCATCATTCTTTGATAACTTGAGTGC
>JAHJRX010000060.1 GCA_018830565.1 bacterium
ATCAAGAATTTTTTCCTCTTGTCCTTGAATGCCATGAGTAAAATCGGTTGCTTTGAAGTATAATTTTCTTAAAGGTTTCCAGACGCCCAATATTTCAACCTCACAAAATAATAAAATCAGTATAGCTTTTTTAAGCATAACCTAGGGTTATACTGCCTATTAGCAGTATTATATTACTGCATCATAGGTTACAGCATATAAAATTGTAGCACTAACTAAGGAATACCGTCAAGCACAATTTCAATATTGAAACCAGAAAATACTGAAAAATGATTATACTGCCTATCTGCGGTTTTTATTTTACTGCAAAACGGATTTTTTCTTGCAATTGTTCAATAAATAGCCTATAATCACGACTGATGAGTATAATATTGAAATTGGAAAATACTGAAAAAGGGGTTGATTATGAATCTGCTTGAGCAAACGCGTGATGTGATGCGTAAAAAGCATTACTCAATTCGGACAGAACAGGCATATATTGATTGGATAAAGCGATTTGTCCTTTTCCATAACAAGCGTCATCCAAAATATATGGGAGAGAAGGAAATCTCCCAGTACCTTTCTTACTTAGCAGCTAATCAGAAGGTTGCTGCAAGTACCCAAAATCAAGCTCTTAATGCCATTGTCTTTCTCTATAAACATGTTCTTCGGATTGAGTTAGGTGATTTTGGTCATATAGAGCAAGCCAGAAAGCCGGAGAGATTACCGACGGTGATGACTAAAGCAGAGGTTAGCCGTGTTCTGGCAGCAATATCAGGCACTTATGGATTGATGACAAAACTCATTTATGGTTGTGGGCTGCGGCTTATGGAATGTGTTCGTTTGCGAGTTAAGGATATTGATTTTGAACAAAATCAATTGATTGTGCGTGAGGGAAAAGGAATGAAAGATCGTTCAACTATGCTACCTGAACAATTGAAACCGCTTCTCTTGGAACATCTGCGTCGGGTTAAGATTCTGCATGAGGAGGACCTCCAAAAGGGCATGGGAGAAGTCTATCTGCCTTTTGCGTTAGAAAGGAAATATGCTAATGCCGGCAGGGAATGGGGTTGGCAATATGTTTTTCCATCAAATCAAATATCTAAGGATCCCCGTAGCGATAAGATGCGGCGACATCATCTCAATGAAAGTGGCTTACAAAGAGCAGTCTATGATGCTGTTCGTACAGTTGGTCTCTTAAAGCCAGTAAGCCCTCATACATTTCGACACAGTTTTGATACACACTTATTGGAAGCAGGATATGATATCCGAACGGTTCAGGAATTGCTCGGCCACAAGGATGTTTCTACAACAATGATATATACCCATGTCATCAATAAGGGCGGGATGGGAGTACGAAGTCCGTTGGATATATTATAGTATCTTCCATAAATTACCACACTAAAACTAACAAGACATTAGACCATAGACTCAAGACTGGCAAGGTTTTTAGTCTGATGTCTTCTAAAATTTTCGTAAACCAGTTTTCGTTGGGCATAAACTAACTTTTCTACCCATGACTAACCCATTACTGACAAAGTAAGTATTTTATTGACTCACATCTAGAAAAACATTAAAATTAAATCTTTAGGCAGGTTAAACTAATGAAGAAAATTACTATTTTGATTTTCTTAAGTAGTTTTTTTACTTTCTTTAGTTATAGTTATGCCCAAAAATCAGGGGAAGAAATTTCTAAAGAAGGTGAAAAGGTTATCAAAGATGAAGTTATTTCATGTTATAAATTAGGGTTAGTCTATGGTTTAAATGGAAGATACGAAGAGGCTGCTAAATGTCTTCATAAGGCTATTAGGTTAGATCCGTTATATAGTGAAGCTTATAGGATTTTAGGGGTAGTATATAGTTTGCAGAATAATTATGCTGAAGCGATAAAGAATTTAGAGAAAGCTATGCAAATTGACCCTAAAGATAAGGATGCTTATCGTATATTAAAAGTAATTTGCGGATTAAAAGATGCTACGGAAAAACTCGAAGAGCTCTCAGAGAAAGAGCCTTCAGGAAAAGAAGAAGATTACGAGAAGATTAAAGGGGCTTTAAAAGAAATGCAGGAAGAGATAGAGAAGCTTAAAAACCCCCAGATAGAAAATAAATCTTTTTCAACCGAGATGAATAATAGGACTGAAAAAAAAGAGATATTTAAGGAGATCCCTAAGGTAGTCCCTTTAGAAGAATTAAACCCAAAAGAGTCTAAAGATGAAAAAAGGTCAAAAGCAAGAAAGAGTTATGCTGAAATATTAGAAGAGGAAAAGGAAGTAGCCTTTGCAGAGGAAGAAATTTTCTCTCTACCTTTCTCTCCACCTAAAGTAATCTCGAGAGAAGAAGAAAAAGAAAAAAGAGAGATCGAAGGAGAGATCAAAAGTAATGTTACCAAAACGGGAGATAATTTAGAATTAACGATAACTTCTATCAAAGGATGGTGGAAAAAAGACAAGAGTGAACAAATTTTTTACATAGAAGGAAGATTAAAAAACACAGGTTTTTTTTGTGTTTACACCCCCAGGGTAGAAGCGAAAATTTTTTGTAAAAATAATTTAATTGGTATTGTCGCCAATCATCCTACTTCTAAGATAGAAGCAGGAGAGATGATCGACTTTAAAGTATTTTTACCTCTTTCTTTAGGCTACCAAGAAGAATTATCTTACCAAATATTCATAGAAGAAGATGTTCTTTCTGAAAAGAAAAGATCTGTTCAATTGTTTATGTTGGTCGATGGTAGAAAGATTCAAATGCCTATTATTTTTCCTTGAAATTTAGTAAATTTTAAAGAGTTTAAACATGGAGGCCAAATGCTTAAGGGGATTAAAACTCCTTATCTAACGGTAGATATTATTATTGAACTTGAAGAAGAGAAGATTATTTTAATAAAGCGTAAAAATCCTCCTTATGGCTGGGCAATTCCAGGAGGGTTTGTAGATTATGGAGAAAGTTTAGAAGCCGCAGCAACAAGAGAGGCAAGAGAAGAAACTAGCCTAGATGTAGAACTAATTGGCCAATTGCATACTTATTCGGAACCTAACCGAGATAAAAGAGCTCATATTGTTTCGGTAGTTTTTACTGCCCAAGCCTATGGAGTGCCTAAAGCAGCTTCTGATGCCAAAGAAATAGGAATTTTTAAGATTAATGAGCTTCCTGAGAAGATAGCTTTTGATCATAAAAAGATTTTAGAGGATTATATGAAATTTAAAGGGAATTAGTAACACTTCAGCCAACTGAAGTGTTATTTAAAAAAACTTCATTGCAAATTTGAAATGAATTTCAATGAGTTACAAAAAAGGCTCTTCACTTGGGTAAACGGTTACGGGAATTATAATTATGAAAGGGTTAATTCTCTTTATTTTCAACTGGTTACCAACCTTATAGTTATAGAAATTCGGGAATTTAAGGTATACTGTAGTTAGCCATGTAAATCTTAGCTGTTCACCAAAAGATAAGTCAAGGAGACCTAAAAATGAGAAGCCAAAGGAAAGAAAAGCTTTCCGTGATAAGTCTTGGCTGTTCAAAGAATTTAGTTGATACTGAAGTAATGCTTGGGATATTAAAAGAAGCAGGGCATGAAATCATATTCAATCCAGATGAAGCTGAGATCCTTATTATCAATACTTGTGCTTTTATTAAACCTGCTGTTAATGAAGCCAAGATGGTTATTAATCAAGAACTAAAAAAGAATAAAAAGGTAATTGTAGCTGGTTGTTTAGTAGCTCGAGATAAAGATAAACTTTTAAAAGAATTTCCTGACCTTGCCTATCTGGTTAGTCCTGGTGAAATTTATAAAATTGCTAATATTCTTAGTAGTTCTCAAAAGATTCATCTTGGTGTCCCAAGATTTATTTATTCCCATCATACTCCACGGTTTCTCACTACCCTTAGTTCTACTGCTTATGTTAAGATAGCCGAAGGATGCAGCAACAACTGTTCATATTGTCTTATTCCAAAACTACGAGGAAAATATAGAAGTCGTAAAATTACTTCAATCATCAAGGAGGTAGAAAATTTAGCTTATTTAGGGGTAAAGGAGATTATCTTAATTGCCCAAGATACTACTTTTTATGGAACAGATATTTATGGTCAAGGCAAATTAGTTGACCTTTTAAAAGAATTAGCTAAAATAGACTCTATTAAATGGATAAGGGTAATGTACGCTCATCCTGATCATCTTACGGATGAGGTAATTTCTGTAATTAGAGAAGAAGAGAAGATTTGTCCTTATCTTGATCTACCTTTACAGCATATTGAAGATAGTATTCTTAAAAGAATGAATCGACCAATATCTAATTTACAAATTCGAGCATTGGTAAAAAAGTTAAGAACAGTCATTCCAGAGTTAACATTAAGGACTTCTCTTATGGTTGGCTTTCCTGGAGAGACCCAAGAAGATTTTAAGAAGTTAGTTGATTTTGTGAAAGAAGTAGAATTTGACCGGTTAGGAGTCTTCAAATATTCAAAAGAAGAAAGAACCAAAGCTTTTTCTATGCCTTACCAAATTTCTGAGCAAGTTAAAGAGGAGAGATTTTGCCACCTTATGGAAGTTCAACAAAAGATCTCCTCTCAAAAGTTAAAGAACAAGATTGGAAAAAGACTGGAGGTAGTAATAGAGAAGGTAGAAGATAAAGTTACCTATGCTCGAAGTAAATATGATGCCCCAGATATAGATGGCTTAGTAATCATTCCTGAAAAAATAAATAAATTAATTAAATTTATAGAAGTTGAGATAATAAGTTCTAAAGAATATGATTTAATCGGTAGAAGTATAAGCTAGTCTAAATTTAAGTTCTTTCATTACTAATGATAAGAGGCTGACAAGAAGGAAAGATGCAGATCTGAGTAATAGCAGGACTGATTAAAGTCAAGAGAGGAAAAATTATAATTGGAAAAGTCAACACTTTATATCGAGACTACTATTTTGAGCTATTTGGCTGCACGTTCCAGTCGGGATATTATAGTTCAGGCACATCAACAAATTACTTGGGATTGGTGGGAATCACAGCAGAAAAACTATGAACTTTACATTTCCGAAATAGTTCTACAAGAAATTATGAGGGGAGATCCAGAAGCAGCCAAAAAGCGGGAATCATTTACTAGTAATCTTGCTATTTTAGATATGTCAGATGCAGTTCGTAATCTGGCTCGTGAATTGGTAAAATTTCTTAAGCTGCCAAAACTTGCAGAATTAGACGCTTTACATTTAAGTTTTGCTATAGAATACGAAATAGATTATCTTTTGACATGGAATTGTTCGCATTTGGCAAATGGGTTGATTATAAGCAAGCTAAAAGAGTTTGAGTTGAAAACATCACGAGTAACGCCGGTAATCGTTACTCCAGAGGAGCTTCTGTCAGGGGGTGAAGAGAATGAAGTGGAGTGATCCAATAGTGCATGAAGTTCGCACAGCACGAGAGAATCTGTGGAGGGAGTGTAACTATGATCTTGATCAGCTTTGTGAGAGACTTAGAGAAAAACAAATATCTCATGGATTACAAGTAGTGACTAAAGCAGAGCTATTAGGCAAACAGCACATAACAGCAGGTTTACGACGATTACTCTAGATTTTTGGCTGGTATTTAATGGTCTGTTGGAGCTTTAGTCTGAGTTATTTAAACACTTAGAAATCATTGTTTAATGAGATTGCAGAAGAAACAAGGCTAACTTGTCTTTTCTCAAAAATCATTTAGATTTAAGTAAAATAAAGGAAAGAATTATAAGTGTATTATGAGTATAAAATATATTAAAGAAAAACTTTTTTGTAATCAAGTAGCGATAGAAAGAGTAGCTAAAGAAATAGGTACTCCTCTATATTTATATGACTATCATCAAATTGTGGAAAATTTTAAAAATTATCAAGAGGCTTTTCAAGAGATAGATCCTCTTATTTGCTATGCTTATAAAGCTAACTCTAATCTCTCGATCTGCAAAACCTTAGCTCTTTTAGGAAGTGGAGCCGATGTAGTCTCAGATGGAGAGCTCTTTAAAGCTCTTAAAGCAGGAGTTTCCCCTGAAAAGATTATCTTTAATGGCAATGGAAAAAGTGAAAAAGATTTGGAATATGCTATTAGCTGTAATATATTTATGATTAATGTGGATTGCAAGAATGAATTATATCTTATCGATAAAATCGCCTGTAATTTTAATAAAAAAGTAAATATTTCGATCCGAATAAATCCTCATATTAACCCTCTTACTCATCCTTATATTGCTACCGGATTAGCCAAAAGTAAATTTGGCATTGATGTTAATTCAGCTTTAGATGTTTATCAAGAAGCTTCTCAGTTAAAAAATATAATCATTTTAGGCGTCCATGCTCATATTGGTTCTCAAATTACTACTGCTGGGCTTTTGGTGGAAAACTTAAAGAAGCTGGTGAAATTGGTAGAAAAGCTTTCTAAGGTTAATATTAACCTTAGCTATGTAAATGTGGGTGGTGGATTAGGGATTAAGTATCACCAAGAAGAAATTCCTAAGATTAAAGATATTAGTAAAAAAATTATCCCTATTCTTAAAAAAAGAAATCTTAAATTAATATTAGAGCCAGGTCGTTCCATTGTAGGAGAGGCAGGCATCCTTGTCTCTAAGGTCTTATATCTCAAAAAAACTCCCACTAAAAAATTTGTGGTGGTAGATGCCGCCATGAACGATTTAATAAGACCATCTATTTACGACAGCTATCACCGCATTATACCTTTAGAACAAAAAAATGAGCAAGTATTAGAAGAAGTGGATGTGGTAGGAGGAATTTGCGAAAGTGGAGATTTTTTAGCTAAAAATAGAAACATGTCGCCTTTAAAAAGAGGAGATTATTTAGCGATCCTTGACACCGGCGCTTATGGTTTTTCGATGTCTTCAAATTATAACTCTCGAAGAAGGCCAGCTGAGGTCTTAGTTAAAGATAAAGAATACTTTGTCATTCGCCATCGAGAAACTTATGAAGATTTAGTGGCTAAGGAAGAATTTTTAAGCGATGGGATATTGAGAAGCTTATGAAAACTTTAAATTTTTTAAAGATGGAAGGAAGTGGGAATGACTTTATTGTCTTTAGTAATAAAAATAAAGAGATAAATCTTTCCCCTGCCTGGGTAAAAAAGATTTGCCAAAAAATAATAGGCAAAGGAAGTGGGAATGACTTTATTGTCTTTAGTAATAAAAATAAAGAGATAAATCTTTCCCCTGCCTGGGTAAAAAAGATTTGCCAAAGAAGAACAGGCATAGGAGCAGATGGCCTGATCATTATTGAAGACTCCAAAAAAGCAGACTTTTTGATGCGTATTATCAATAGTGATGGCAGTGAAGCAGAAATGTGTGGAAATGGAGCCAGATGCGCAGCTTTGTTTGCCACGTTATCTTCTGTCGCTAAGCCTAAAATGGTCTTTGAAACTAAAGCAGGCTTGATCAGAGCAGAAGTTTTTAATAATGAAGTTAAGATTAACTTAAATAATCCTAATAGTTTAATCTTAAACAAGATGATTAAATTAGAGGACTCTTCTCTTTTAGTTCACCATATTAATACCGGAGTTCCTCATACCGTCTTAATTCTCAAAGAAATAAGCTCTGTGGATGTAGAAAGCTTAGGAAAAAAGATTAGATTTCACCAAGATTTTGCTCCGAAAGGGACAAATGTTAATTTTGTTAAGGTGATAAACAAGGAAAATATAGAGGTTAGGACTTATGAACGAGGGGTAGAAAGCGAAACTCTTTCTTGTGGAACTGGTTCTGCGGCTTCTGCTTGCATTGGTTATTTATTAAAGTTAACTTACCCTCCAGTAAAAGTAAAAACAGCTGGAGGAGAATATCTTACCATAGACTTTCAAGAAAAAGACTCTCAAATAACTAATTTAAGTATGAGTGGTCCTGTTTCTGTAGTTTACGAAGGAAAGATTAAAAATCCTAATCTTGAAATATAGTAATCGTTCAGCTATCAGCAGTCAGCTAAAGCTAATAAAATCAGGCAGTAGCGTGTCTGACAAAACACCCTTTCTCTTGTCTTAATGGACTTATTTCTAATAAAACTGATAACTGATAGCTGAACGATTACAAAATATAATTAATTGAGGAGGAAATTTATGTGGAAGGGTTGTCTAGTAGCTTTAGTTACTCCTTTTAAAGATGGAGAAATAAATTATAAGGAAGTAGCTTCTTTAATTGAATGGCAAATAAAAGAAGGAGCTGATGGTATTGTTCCTTGTGGAACTACGGGAGAGTCTGCAACCTTATCCTTTGAAGAACATAAGGAAATGATAAGATTTGCGGTAGAAAAAGTTAATGGACGGGTTCCAGTTATTGCTGGAGCTGGCTCTAATAACACCAAAGAATCCTTAGAACTCTTAACTTATGCCAAGAAAGTAAGAGCAGATGGAGCTTTAGTTATTTGCCCTTACTATAACAAGCCTACTCAAGAAGGAATATATGAACATTTTAAATATTTAGCGGAAGCAGTAGATATTCCTATTGTTCTTTATAATGTTCCTTCTCGAACAGGAGTAAATATGGAACCTCTTACCATTAAAAGACTTTCTCAAATTAAAAATATTGTCAGCATCAAAGAAGCTTCTGGCATGATAAATCAAGCTAGTGCTATTATTGACCATTGTAATAATGATTTAACCTTACTTTCTGGAGAAGATTCTTTAATCTTGCCCCTCTTATCTATTGGCGGGAAAGGGGTTATTTCCGCAACCGCTAATATCGTGGCTAAGGACATGGCACTCCTTATTAAAAAATATCTTTCTGGAGATATTCATGGCGCCCAAGAGCTTCACTATAAACTACTTCCTGTTTGTCACAATATGTTTATCGAGACTAACCCTGCTCCTGTAAAGGAAGCTTTGTATCAAATGGGCAAGATTTCATCTCCTGAAGTCCGATTACCTTTAGTTACTTTAAGGGAAGAAAATAAGGAACGGATTAAAAAAGTTCTCTCCAGTTATGGTTTAACTTAGCCCTTATTAATCATAATTTGACATAAAATTGCTATAAATGCCCCTAGGAACTGATTGATTTGTCGGGGGTTTTTTACCTGAAATTATGTTCCTAATAAGGATGAAAGGAGTAAGCGATGAAGATAATAGTTACTGGAGCAGCAGGAAGAATGGGTTTAAGTATTATTACGGCTCTTTATCAAGATCCAGAATTACTACTTACTGGTGTAGTAGAAAGAAAAGAACATAAATATATTAACCAAGATATTGGTATCTTGGCGGGCATAGGAAATACAGGTTTAATCGTTGCCGATAATTTAGAAGAAATCATCGGAGAAGGCGATGTCTTAATTGATTTTACCACACCTCAAGCTACTATAGAGCACTTAAAATATGCTTATGGTTATCAAAAAAAGATGGTCATAGGTACTACTGGGCTTAGTGATGACCAAATAACTCAAATTAAGGAATGTTCTCAAAAAATAGCGGTGGTTTTTTCTCCAAATATGAGCATAGGAGTAAACTTACTCTTTAAGATTACTGAAGAAGTAACTAAGATTCTTGGCCCTGAATTTGATATTGAAATTTTAGAAGCCCATCACCATCACAAGAAAGATGCTCCTTCTGGTACGGCTAAAAAATTAGCTGAAATTGTTGCTCTATCTTTAAATAGAGACTTAAAAAAAGTAGGCATTTACGGAAGAGAAGGTCTGGTAGGGGAGCGAAAAGAAGAAGAGATTGGAATCTTATCGGTGCGCGGGGGAGATATTGTAGGAGAACATAATGTTATCTTTGCTGGCGAAGGAGAACGTTTAGAATTAATCCATAAAGCTCATAGTAGAATGACTTTTGCCAAAGGTGCTCTTAAGGCAGCTAAGTGGTTATCTAATAAATCTTGTGGCCTTTATAATATGAATGATGTTTTAGGAATATAATTAGATAGAGACCAAAGATGGTAGCCTCTCGGTTACATTTCTTTATTGGCCTTTATAATGTGAATGATGTTTTAGAAATATAATTAAGCCATTCGTCTGCGTGCTAAGATAAGCTCTTTGAATTCTAATTAACTAAAAGGAGTCAATCATCTTGAGAAAAACAAGCCTGGGAAATTTAGGAGGATATACTTGAATAACAACTTTATTATAGAAAAAGCTAAAAGAATCCAAGAGCTACCCCCTTATCTTTTTGTAGAGATCGATAGATTAAAGAATGAAGCTTTAAAAAAAGGAGCAGACTTAATTGATTTGGGTATCGGCGATCCTGACCAAAAAACACCTGATTTTATAGTAAATGCCTTAAGTGAAGCCTTAAAAAATGAAGAAAATCACCATTATCCTTCCAATTATGGTTTATTAAGTTTAAGAATAGCTATTGCTCATTGGTATCAAAAAAGGTTTGGTGTTAATTTAGATCCAGAAAAAGAAATTTTACCTTTAATCGGCTCTAAGGAAGGAATTGGCCATCTTCCTTTAGCCCTTATTAATCCAGGTAATGTGGTCTTGGTTCCTAACCCTGGTTATCCTGTTTATCAAGCCGCCACTATCCTTGCGGGAGGAGAACCTTATCATCTTCCTTTATTAAAAGAAAATGAATTTTTACCCGTCTTAGAAAATATTGATCCATTTATCTTAAAAAAAACTAAGTTAATCTTCTTAAATTATCCAAATAATCCTACCGGAGCGGTAGCTAATAAGGAATTTTTTAAAGAAATAGTAAAATTTGCGGACCAATATAAGATTATAGTTGCCCATGATGCGGCTTATAGTGAAATTTATTTTGACCAACAAAAACCACTTAGTTTTTTAGAAATAGAAGGAGCTAAAGAGGTAGGCGTGGAGTTTCACTCTCTTTCTAAGACTTATTGTATGGCTGGTTGGCGCATAGGATTTGTCGTAGGTAAGGCTGAGATTATTGAAGCTTTAGCTAAGGTTAAAAGTAACTTAGATTCTGGGGTATTTCAAGCTATTCAATGTGCCGCCACGGTTGCCTTAAATGATACCTCAGACTTTGTGAACAAACTACGTTTCACTTATCAAGAACGAAGAGATGTGATCGTTGATGGACTTAATAAATTTAATTGGAAGACTAAAAAGCCTGAAGCGACCTTTTATGTTTGGATTAGTGTTCCTTCAGGTTATACTTCCTCAGAGCTTTGTAAAACTTTATTAGAAAAAGCTGGTATTGTAACCACTCCTGGTATTGGATTTGGGAAATACGGAGAAGGTTATATTAGAGTGGCTTTAACTACAGATAAATTTAAGTTAGAAGAAGTCATAGAAAGACTAAAAAAGCTTTCGTGAAGATTAAGGTAAGTGTATTGTAAATATTCCAGATTGCATCTTTTAATGAAAATTTGACTTAATATAATGGAGATTACAAAATAAAAAGGTGGTGAGAAAATGAGTAAAACAGCTATTCGGTACATCTCTAATAAAAAAGGCGATCTTACAGATGTAATCGTTCCTGTTAAACTTTGGCGTGAGATTGAATCCGAAAGAGAGACAGCATATCTTTTAAAAAGTGAGACTATGAAACAACGTCTTTTGAAGGCCAAAAAACGCCAAGAAGGGGTACCTTTTGATGAGGCTTGCAAAAAACTTGGAATTTGACCCTGCAGGATTTGAAGATTTTGCCTGGTGGGTTGAAAACGACCGTAAGAAGGCTCTAAAGATTATCAATTTGATCAAAGATATTCAGCGGAATCCATTTGAAGGAACAGGACAGCCTGAGAAGCTGAAGCATGAACTATCTGGTTGTTGGTCCAGACGCATTGATCAAGAACATCGACTTGTCTATAATCAGAATTTTGGCTTGCAGATATCATTACTGAAAACAACAGAGTTAATCATGGCAAAGAGGAGGTTGAAAAGATGTCTACTCGACACAAGATAGAGGTAGGTATTGTTTTAGGGATAGTGATGTTTTTGATCGTGGTTTTTGAAAAGGATAAGGGCAAGACAGGAGCAGGGGCGAAGGCATCTGACTTATCCGCTTCTGCTCATTACATAGGCGAATCCTACGGTGGTGGCATAGTGTTTTATGTGAATGATAGCGGACGGCATGGTTTAATAGCCGCCACAAGCGACCAAAGCACAGGAATGAGATGGGATGGCCTTAGCACAGAAAAGGAAATGATGTGGAAGATTGGTAATGATAATGCCGAACAGATTTGTGCCAGTTACCTATTTTCTTGTAATTAAATGTCCTTATTATTCGCCACCTTCATTATTCTAACAAATTTCTTAAAATATTATCAACTAAAATAGCTATCAGCAGAAAGCTTAAGCTTTCAGTTATTTTTATTAGCTGATTGCTGAAGGCTGACGGCTGAACATTTAACCGATTACCTTATTCCTTTTCCCCCAGTTATCAAAGATAAGATAGACAATCGGCACAATTATCAGGGTGAGGATGGTAGATGTAGTCAAGCCGCCCATAACTCCAATAGCCAGTCCTTTCATTTGTTCTTCTCCCTCTCTGAGTCCTAAAGCCATAGGCAGGAGGGCAAAGAAGGTGCAAATGGCCGTCATCAGAATGGGTCTTAGTCTAATCTTAGCGGCAGAGAGGACAGCCTCTTTTGTCTCTAATCCTTTCTTTTTCTGCTGATTGATAAAGTCAACTAAGACAATGGCATTGGTAACCACAATTCCAACTAACATAATGAGACCAATAAATGAACTGATATTTAATGATTGCCCGGTGATAAACAATGCCAAAAATACACCTATGGCGGCAAAGGGGAGTGAGGTCATAATGGTCAATGGGTGGATCAAGGATTCAAATTGAGCTGCCATAATCATATAGACTAAGATAATAGCAAAGATAAGCATCCAGCCAAGGTCACGAAATGTCCCCCGCATATCCTCATATTCACCACCAAAATCAATCAGATATCCCTGGGGTAAAGGTATCTTTGGTAAGACGGTCTTTATCTCCTTCATTACATCCCCCAACTTACGACCAGAAAGATTAGCCGTGATACTAATTAACCTCTTTTTATTAAGTCGCTTGATATTCCCCGGACCCTTTCCTTGTTCAATCTTGGCCACATCTCGCAGTAATATCTGTGTTCCAAAGGGGGTAGGAAGGCTAATATTTTCTATATCCTCAATGCTTTTTCGTTGTGATTCTTTGAGTCTGATGCGGATATCAATCTCTTTCCCTTTCTGTCTCAACCTTGTCCAGACATCTCCATCTACCGCGGTTTTAACTACCCCTGCCGCCTGAGCCACACTTAAACCTGCTGATGATAGCTTCTCGCGGTCATAGATTATTTGAAATTCAGGATTTCCCTGCTGAATACTTGTCGTTACATCAACTACCCCTTTTATCTTTGAAATTTCATCTTTAACTTCCTCGGCGATGTTTTGGAGGGTAGGCAAATCTTCACCACTCACCTTGACCTCAACCGGAGCCTTTCCGCCCATCATCATACTACCAATATCATTGATTTCAAGAATAGCACCAGGAATAGAGGTGGCGATTTTCCTGATCCTTTTGGTTACATCATCAGCAGTTACCTTCCTTTCTTTGCGGTCTTTTAAGGAGACCATGATCATAGCCGTATGGACTCCAGATACCTCACCCTTTCCCATTGAACCTGCCTGTGCCCCTCCTGCCAAGTTTACTCCGGTAAAAGTAAAGACACTGTCTATCCCTTCTATTTTCAGAATATTATTTTCCATAAAAGAGACAGCCTTAGATGTTTCTTCTAATGATGTGCCCACAGGCATTTTTAACTGGGACATAAATGAGCCTGTATCAGATTTTGAGATAAACTCTTGGGGAATAAAAGCAATCAGGACAAGGCTTAAGACAAGTAAGAGCAGGGAAGATGCAACCACCTTCTTTTTATGATTAAGGCACCATAAAAGTATTTGCCCATATCTTTCTCGCAGGGTATGATACCAACCTGTTTCTTTTTCTTCACCGGTAGTGGCGGTTAATATCTTCGAAGACATCATTGGGGTAAGAGTAACCGCTACAAAGAGCGAGGCAAATAAGGCATAAGCAACTACCCAACCAAAGGCTTTGAATAGTTCTCCAGCCACACCTGTCACAAAGACTAATGGAAAGAAAACCGCTACGGTAGTCAAGGTGGAGGCAATTATGGGCATAAAAACCTCATTTGCGCCAACAATAGCCGCCTCCTGCCTATCTTTACCTGTACTTATATGCCGAAAGATATTTTCAATAACCACAATAGCATCATCTACCAGCCTGCCCATAGCAATAATCAGCCCGGATAAGGTCATAATATTAATGGTGAACCCTCTAAAATACATCAGGATAAAGGCAGTAACAATGGAGAAAGGGATGGCTAAAGAGACAATGAGAGTTGGCCTAAAAGAGCGCAAGAACAGGAAAAGAACAACAATCACTAAGATGCCTCCTTCAATGCCACTCCATTTGGTAGAGTTAATGGTGCTTCTTATCTGTTTGGCTACTTCAAAGACCTTGTGTATCTGGACATCTTGAGGTAGATACCCTTCAATTATCGGTATTTGCCGCAAGATTTCATCGCTAACCGCAACGGTATTAGCATCTGCTTCCTTACGAATAATTATGCCTATTGTTTGTTGGCCTTTTAATCTGCCATAACCCCTTTGCTCCTTAAAGGTATCCTTTACCTCGGCTATATCCTTTAGATAGACGGGATTATCTTGTTTTATCCCAACAATTATCATTTCCATCTCTTTTGGCTGACTGAACTCGCCAATAGCTCGGAAGGTGTATTCTGTAGGTCCCTTGATTATCTTGCCACAGGTCTTATTCATATTTTCCAGACGCAATTTTTGAGCTATTTCAGCCAGAGAAATTCCTCGGCTTTTAAGTTTATCTGCATCAACCTCAATCAATACCTCCCGAATAAGCCCACCCATAGCCATTGCTTGCCCCACACCTTTGATCCTTTCTATTCTGGGAACAATAACATTATCAGCTAACTCCTTTAATTGGGCCAGGTCGCGAAGACTTGAAATGGTCAAAACCATGATAGGCATAGCACCGATGTCCATCCTGATAACCATAGGGTCTTTCGCCTCCTCCGGCAGGAAACCCTTCATAACTGATAGCCTTTCTCGCAGGTCTTCTGTGGCCGCGTCCAAATTTGTTCCCCAGTTAAACTCTACTACAACTAAGGAAACGCCTTCTTGTGAAGTAGAGGAAATCTTCTTTACCCCGGAAACAGTAGAAACAGCATCTTCAATAGGTCTGGTAATTGCCTCTTCTATCTCCTCTGGTGCAACCCCCTCATAGTTAGTAATAACCGTGGTAAGTGGAAAATCTATCTTGGGCATAAGGTCAATAGTTAATCTAAAAAAGGCGACTATGCCGATGATGATGATAATTAGTATCACCATTAACATAAAAACTGGTCTTTTGACGGATAATTCAGGAATGTTCATTGTTATTTATTTCCTCTCAGGCAGCAAGAATACAGAATTCAGGAGTCAGAATAGCCCCAGAGTAAGTTTCTAATAATTTGCTGACCTCTTCGAGTAGTATCAATAGTTTTGAAGAATCACCATACCCCAAATCATTAGTCAGGATTAAGTAATAACGAGACTCTTCTAATGACCCTTGAGCTATATTTAAGTAGCGAACCTTGTCCGCCCTACCTCTTTTCTTAAATCCCTCGGCAATATTTGCGGGAATTGAAACTACCGATCTCCGAAATTGAGATGTCAAACTATACATCTCCTCTTTAGGAAACTTTCTCGTAAAGATGTAAATGCCCAGAACAAACTGATGGGCTTTTTGCCATACGATTAAGTCTTGAAAACTACACGCAGGCTCTCTCATTCTGTCTCCTAAATTCTGAATTCTGAATTCTTGCTACTGAGTAGTTACTTCTTTGTTACCTTTACCAACGAGCCATCCTGTAAGTTTTCTACCCCACGAATAACAACCTCATCAGCCATGTTTAATCCTTCTGTAATTTCCACTTTTTCTAAGTCCTGAATACCTAATTTAACCTGTTTCAGTTTAGCCTTATTTGCTTCAATTACATAAAGGTAATTATCCAGGCCACGATTAAAGACTGCACCTTGAGGAAGACAAAGCACATTACTATGCTTCTCTACTTCAAGCCTGCATCTGGCAAACATACCCGGCTTGAGCAAACCCTGCGGATTTTTAAGATAAATGGTGGTCTTAAAGGTTCTGGATTGAGGATTTATAGTCGGGGATAAGCAATAGATTATCCCTGTCCACCTCTTATCAGGATAGGCATCAAGCCAGACCTGGACACTTTGGTCTCTTTTAATTTTGGTAATCAGGTCTTCGGAGAGAGCCACCTCAAGTTTTGTGGTAGAGATATCCATAATGGCAAGGATTGGAGACTGGCCTGTCATCTCACCCTCATTCAGATATTTTGAGGTAATTATCCCGGAGATAGGAGCGGTAATATTGGTATCCCCTAACCCTTGCTTGGCAGAAGTAATGGCTGTCTCAGCCTGATTAACCTGAGCATTAGCAAGTTCAACCTGAGAAGAAGCCATCTTATAACCTGTGCTTGCCTTGTCAAAAGCAGCTTGGGCAATAGAATCAGTCTCTTTAAGCCTTTGGGCTCGATCAAACTCTATCTTAGTCAGCTCAAAATTTGTTTTTGCCTGCTTTAGACCTGCTTTAGCTGTATTTAACCCTGCTTCTGCTTGTAAAAGCCTGATTTGGGCATCAGTTGGGTCTAATTTTGCCACAACAGCACCTTGCTGGACAAAGTCATTCTCCGCAGCAAAGATTCTCAGTATTTTTCCACCAACCTTAGCCGAAATCTTTGCTTCACGAATAGGCAGGATAGTCCCCTGCAGGGTAGTGGTAAGGATTATTTCTGAGATAGCAGGCTTTGCAGTAGTAACACTAATTGCCTCTATCTTTGTCTCCATATCTTGTGGTTTTGCACACCCAACAATTAAAATCAATCCCAATACTATCATCCATTTCGCATTTCTCATTATTACTTTCCTCCCATTGCCTTTTGCAGCTTTGCCCGAGCTAAGTTATAGTCATACAATGCCTGATAATAATTAGTCCTTGTCTGGGTAAGCATTGTTTGGCTATCTAAAACATCTGTATTGGTTGCACAACCTTCTTTATACATCTCCTCGGTAATTCGCAAACCTTCCTCTGCCTGTCCAATGGATTTTTGGGCGACATCAATGTTTTTCTTAGTCTCCTCCATGCTAAGATATGCCTGCCTAACCTCAAGGGTAATGGCATCAGCCAGGGCAAGTTGTTGGGCCTTTAGCGACTCAAGGTTAGCCTCTGCCGAGTTGACTTTAGACCTTTTTGCTTTCCAGTCCCAGAGGTTATAATTTATCATAATTCCTGCCATCCATGTTTTTTCCCAGTCATTTCCTTGCTTTGCCCCCTTCTGGTAATCATAATTCCCTATCATAGACATAGAAGGGTAGTAGTTGCTTTTAGATAGTCTTACTATTTGAGCTAAAACACCAATATTAGCCATTATCTGCTTTAATTCTGGTCGTTTCGTTAATGCCTCTTTGATACCGGTATCCAGGTTTACTTGATATGGGGTAAATTCCAGAATATCCACTACATCAACAGACGCACTCTGGTCTTGTGCTAATATCTGATTAAACAACGCCTTAGCCAGGATAACGGCATTTTCTACCTTGATGAGATTTTGTTTTGTATTAGCCAATTGCACTTCTGCCTTGAGCACATCTACCTTAGCTACCATACCCGCATTATAGAGGTTATGGACTATCTGTAGGTGTGCCTCAACTTGTTTAACGGAATCTGTAGCAACCTGTTGAAACTTCGATGTCTTCAAGATGCCAAAATAGGTACTTTTTACTGCTAATATTAGCTCCTGCTTTACCCGCTCATACTCATATTGAGCAGACCTATGACTATATTCAGCCATCTCTCTTCCAGCCGAAAGTTTTCCTCCGGTAAAAAGTGGTTGTTGAAGGGTAGCCTTAAGATCATAAATATCATCATTACCTATAGTTATTGCTGCAAATGACGGGGCTTCATTTAATTTGGTGTAGTTTGAACTTAAGGCCAATGTAGGAAAAAAGGCTGATTTTGCCTCACTTATCTTTTCCTTAGCTGAGGTTACACTTTTTGATGCTGCCTGCAAGCTGTGGTTATTAGCAAGTGCTATCCGGATACCCTGTTCAAGCGTTAAGGGACTGGTTCCTGCCCATGTAGAACAGATAAGAGTAAGCACAACCCCAAAAAATATTACCAATCTTTTCATTCCTTAAGTACCCCCCTAAACCAAATTTCTAAGATGGTATCCCGCTCACTTGTGAGTGGATAATCCTCATCACTCATCAGCCATTTATAGATGATAGCATTAGTCATCCCAATCAAGGCAAAAGCTGCGGTTTGTGGATTGATATCCTTTATCACCCCTTTTTCTATGCCTCTACGGATATCTTCTTCTAATGGTATATAGGGAAGGTATTTTTCGCGGAATATCTTTCCAACCTCTTCTCTAAAGTCAGTCATCTCTTGAATCAGAACACGATAGAATCCGCGGTGTGTCTCAAAGAATTTCAAGTAGGTAGAGATTGCTTGTGTTGTTCTTTCAATAGGGGAATCAATGTTTTTAATTGCTTCCATAATGATATCCTTTATTTTAGAGATACCCCATTCTACCACAGCAAGAAACAATCCTTTTTTGCTTTCAAAATGACGATAAATCGTGCCCTTGCCTACCCCAGCCGTTACAGCTATCTCATCCACATCTGCCTTATGGTAGCCATCCCTTGAAAAGATAGCCATAGCTGCTTGCAGGATTTGTTCGGTTTTTTCTCGTTTTTTAGAAGAGATATGCCCTTCCATAGTCATCTCCTTTAAGATAATATTAAAATAAAACGGACTTGTCCGTTCTATTTTAATATTAGCCTAATTCAGTAAATTGTCAAGGTAATTCTTGCTTTTGATTACCCGCGACCATTATAACAATGAGGTCTTAAGCAAGCCTATTTCATGACCACAAGAAGCAAGATCCATCTATGAAGGTATCAAACAATATTGCGATTTGAGAAGGTAAAGATAAGATGCTCTAAATGTGGGGTTAAGGTAGAAAGATTAGGTTTTTTAGACAAATACAGCAGGTTTATACAAATAAAAAAGAGGGCAGATATTACCCTCTTTTTTATTTGTATATTTACCAATTATATAAATTTTATATCTTAATTATTCGTTCCGCTAATTTTTCAGCTATTTTTTCAGCTATTGCTTCCTGGAGATAGACACCTTCAGCTATTTTTTCTTTGGCTTCTCTTACTTTCTCTACCCTGACATCAGGAACAGCTCTGATCTTACTTTCAATCTTTTCTTTCCTTGAGAGACTTTTGGCTTCTTGGGAGATACTAACTCCATCCATGCCCATGGATTTTGCCTCTGGAGCAGCTTCTTTTTTAGCTGCTGGCGTAGATTTTGTAATTTCTTTTGGTCTTCCAATAGGATCTATTAACATCGGTAGAAACCTCCTACTTCTTTAATCGGCTAAAAAGGTAAAAAACTTTAGCAATATTTTTAAATTTTCTTTAATTAAATCTTTTTTGTCTGAATTTTGTCTGAATAATATTGTTAATAATAATATCGGTAATTACTTTTTAAAACTTAATAAAAAGCATTATATCTTTTAAAATTAAATCTTAAATTAATTTGAGGGCAAACAAGTTTATCTTTTATTGCTCGGTATTATTTCCTATGTCTAGTTTTCGTTAATAACTACTATAGCTAAAACAACTGAGTCTGTATTTGACTTTTTATGACCAATAACCACGATACGATCATTCATCTTTGATATCCAAATTAAAAATAGTAGTGAACACCCAATCCAATTCCATACCCTATAATTGACTTCTTTTCAAGCCATTGGAGATTATTTTTCTCTATATATTCGTCTCTATCTCTTCCTCCAAACACCCCTACTTCTAAATTTAATTTTAAATCTTCCCACTCTTTCGTTTTGCCAAACCAAAATTCTACCCCAAAAACTCCTTGGATTCCATAGGCTTCCCAAATTTCTTTAGTGTTAGCACCTTCTTTCTCTATATCTTTATATCCACCTCCTCCAAGGCTAAAATACGCATCAATCTTTTCCTTATCCCTTACTTTATAGAGCATCCCAAAGCCAAAGTTAATATTATAGTCATTTCCTTCTTGCCAACCCCCGAGAAGAAGTTGAGTGCCTATCTTTGGAGTATGCCAATGCCTAATGCTAATACCTGAAATACCCGAAGGGGTAACTTGGAAACCTACGCCAGTACTTGAACTTTCTCCGGCGTAAGTAAAAAAAGGTAAACAACTAATACTTCCTAAGAGGATTAAAGCAAGTAGTAATCTTTTCATTATCCCTTGTAATATGTCGGCGATTTTTCCGTCACCTTTGCCCAATTCACAGACAAGCGAACTTTTTTGCCACACGATTAAACCTTGAAAACTACATACAGGTGTTTTCATTCTGACTCCTAACTCCTTTCTTCTTTTAGATATTGAACAGGTGTTTTATAGTTTAAACTTTTGAGTCTTGTATTGTGATTATAATTATCCACCTATTCAATAACTTGTGATTTTCATAATTAAAATTGCTGAGTCCTGATGAATTATTTTTGAAGATAAAACCAACCATATATTTTAAAATGCCACTTACCAGTTTGGCCATCAGAGAATTAGATTGGGTAGAAATAGTCTTTAAGAAAGATAGGGGTGTAACTATAATTACCGCTAATGATAAAAAGCTTAAGTTGGATTGAGCCTTCAGGCATCAGCTCTCAATTATTTTTATTATATGCAATCCATTAATTAAGTTGACATACCTCGTAGGGAAAATCCACCCCCTACCCCCGCCAGCGAGGGACAGCCTCGAGCTTATCCCCCGCTGGCGGGGGTAGGGGGTGGAAATACAAGTTATTTATCAGATTGCATATAGCTAACCGCTGAACGTTCAATGTCTTAAATGTCTCTTTATAAACCAGATAACAAGCAAGATTATTATTACCAGAATAGCTGCATCTATGATATGCAAATAACAGCCAAGCTTGGTTTCGATTCCATGCTCCCATTCAGCAATTGTCTTAGCGTGTTGTCCTATTTTATAGCCCACAAAGCCTAAGGCCCAACACCAGGGTACTGAGCCGGTAAAAGTATAGATAAGAAACTTATTAAAGTTCATCTTGGCAATACCAGCTGGTAGGGAGATAAAGGTTCTGATGACCGGCAATAGCCTACTGGTAAAGATAGTTAAATCACCATATTTATTAAACCACTTATCGGCTAGATCTAAGTCATGCTTGGACATTAAAACATAGTGGCCATATTTTTCTAAGAAGGGTCTTCCACCCCAGACGCCAACCCAATAAGCTACCACAGAACCAACCACACACCCAAAAGCACCGGCTAACCCCACATAAAAAAGGGTTACCATTTCTCCATACTTAGAAACAAAAACCTTTGTCGCTACAAGATAACCCCCAAAAGGCATGATAATTTCACTTGGCAGAGGAATGCAAGCACTTTCTATAGCCATGGTCAAGATAATTCCCCAATAGCCAAGTGAGGAGATAACCCAGATAATAAAAGCACTTAATATTCCTAAAATAGTTTTAACCATTTATTTCTTCGAGTTCCTTCCATAGATAGTAGCCATAATTCGGTGGCGTCTGTGAATAGCTAACTTGTGTAAAATAAGGTGATAAATTCATTTTAAATTGCAAATTTAGCATTTTAAATTTAAAGTTTATAATTTGCAATGAATTTATCTACCCAACTATATTCTGTGAAGAGCCTGTTTATCTAATGATCACTCTTTGTTGTCCCCTCTTAATCTGGCCAATAAGATGAGCTTTTTCTCCTAAGGACTTAATCTTTTCTAAAATAATCTCTGTTCTTTCCCCAGGAACGATAAGAACCATTCCAATACCCATATTAAAGGTTTTGTACATCTCTTCTTGAGAAATATTGCCCTTCTTTTGAATAAGATTAAATATCTCTAAAATTTCCCAACTTTCTTTGTAAATTTCAGCGTCTACCTCAAGTGGCAAGATTCTTTGAACATTTTCAATTAAGCCACCGCCGGTAATATGAGCTATTCCATTAAGAGTAAATTTATTAGTTAAGTTTAAGATAAGGTTTACATATATTTTAGTAGGAGTAAGGAGAGTGGAAGAAAGATCTAAAAGCTCTTCTGAAGAAAAGATCTTCCTAATTAAAGAATAACCATTACTATGCACCCCAGAAGAAGCAAGGCCTATTATCTGATTAGTAGGCTCTATCTTCTCTCCAGTAATAATCTTAGACCGATCTACAATACCTACGCAAAAACCAGCTAAATCATATTCACCTTCAGGATAAAAATCAGGCATTTCTGCGGTTTCTCCTCCCAAGAGAGAACAATTAGCGATCTTACTACCTTCTACTATTCCTTTTATGACTGTCTCGGCCAGATTAAGGTCTAATTTGCCGGTGGCAAAGTAATCTAAGATAAAGAGAGGTTCTCCTCCCATGGCAATGACATCATTTACGCACATTGCCACCAGATCTATGCCGATCGTTTCATGTTTATTAGCCATCACCGCTATCTTGATCTTTGTTCCTACTCCATCACAGCTTGAAACTAAAACAGGATCTTTAAAATTAGTAAACTGAGGAGCAAATAAACCACTAAAACCTCCAATCTCAATTAAGGTTTCTGGTCTAAAGGTAGTCTTTACTAATCCCTTTATCTTAGAAACAAAGGTATTTCCTGCCTCAATATTTACTCCTGCCTCTTTATAAGTAAAGGTAGACATAAGTTCTCCTTTTATAGTAGTTACTAACGAAAATTAGACATAGGAAATAATGCGATTCAGAAATAAGACTTCAGACTTTTTAATTGATATATCTTTTTAGTTTTGGAGTGCATCGTCCGTAACGATGTATGCATTGACACGGTCAATGCACTCCATATAATTAGAATTACTGTCGCAACACCACCTAATCTTTTATTTCGGTGGGATAGCTTCCATCAAAACAAGCGGTGCAAAAGAAATTTCCTTCTTCATTGCTTACAGATTTTAACAATCCAGAAATACTTACATAAGCTACACTATCTACCTCTAAAAATCTCCTAATCTCTTCTATTTCTTGATAGCTAGCTAAAAGTTTTTTTCTTTCAGGAGTGTCAATTCCATAAAAACAAGGATATTTTATCGGAGGAGAACTTATTCGAAAATGAATTTCTAAAACACCACTATTTTTTAACAAAGATACTATCTTCTTTGAGGTTGTTCCCCTGACGATAGAATCATCGATTAAGACTACTTTCTTTCCTTTAAGGACATCTAAAATCGGGTTAAGTTTTATTTTTACCCCAAAATCACGAAAGACTTGAAGAGGGCTGATAAAAGTTCGACCTATATAATGATTTCTCATTAGTCCCATATCGAATGGAATACCAGATTCTTTTGAAAATCCCAAAGAAGCTGAAATTCCAGAATCAGGAACGCCAATGACCAGGTCAGCTTCTACCGGATGCTCTACTGCTAATTGTTGGCCTATCTTTTTACGAACCCCATGGACATTTTGTCCAAATAATTTACTATCGGGCCTGGAAAAGTAGATATATTCAAAGATACATTGAGCATACCTTTTAGAAGTAGCAAACTTAATAGAATTTAAGCCATTCTTATCAATGATCACCATCTCACCAGGCTCTACATCTCTAAGATGATCTACCTTTCCTAATAAGTTAAAGGCACAAGTTTCTGAAGCTAAGATGTAAGAATCATTTAACGTCCCAAGACTAAGCGGACGAAAACCTAGCGGATCTCTAATGCCTATTAGTCTTTCTGGAGTCATCAATAAGAGAGAATAAGAACCATTAATTTGCGGTAAAACATCAATTAAGGCTTCACTTAATTCTTTCTTTTTAGAACGAGTTAAGAGATGGAGTAACACTTCACTATCGGAAATAGTTTGAAAGATAGAACCATTTTCTTCTAATTCATCTCGAAGACTTTCAGTATTTACAAAGTGTCCATTGTGAGCAATGGCTAATCCTTTTTTATGGTAATTAATAACCAGGGGCTGAGCATTAACTAATCCAGAACCACCAGAGGTAGAATAACGGGTATGCCCAATCGCAATGCTTCCTAAAAGATCACTTAGAATCTTTTCGCTAAAAACATTGGTTACTAACCCCGCCTCTTTATGAAGGAGAATCTTTTCTTGATAAGAGGTAGCGATACCGGCACTTTCTTGACCCCGATGTTGAAGGGCAAAAAGCCCTAAGTAAGTTAACTTAGCAGCTTCTTGATGGTTGTATATACCAAAAAGACCACAAGCTTCGTGAAGTTTATCATTAAAGATATGCATATAAAAAGATTAGATTAATCCAATTCGTTTGTAAATAAAATCAACATTCTTCAAATAACTCTTTAAATTAAAACAGTCTTCTATCTCTGCCGGTGATAAAAAGGCTAATATCTTGGGGTCTTTAAGGAGCATCTCTTTGAAGTTTTGATCTTCAGTTAAGACTCGCCGGGTATTATGTTGAACTAAGTGATAAGCCTCTTCTCGAGAGAGACTTTTATTAGCTAAAGCTAAAAGTACTTTTTGAGAAAATATCAAGCCATGGGTACGAATGAGATTACTTCTCATATTGGCTTTATTTACAAATAAGTTATTAATTAGCTCCGTAAACTTCTTGATCATATAATCTAATAGAGAAGTACCATCAGGGATAATCATCCGCTCTACCGAAGAATGGCTGATGTCCCTTTCGTGCCAAAGAGGAATATTCTCCATAGCTATTTGTGACTTACTCCTCACTACTCGCGCTAATCCACAAATACGTTCAGCCATAATAGGATTTTTTTTGTGGGGCATAGCAGAAGAACCCTTTTGAGTAGGAGAAAAATATTCTTCTACTTCAGAAATATCAGTTCGTTGTAAGTTCCTAATTTCCAGAGCAAATTTTTCTAAACAACTAGCTATAATAGCTAAGGTAGCTAAATATTGAGCATGCCTATCTCTTTGAATAATTTGAGTAGAAATAGGATCTACTTTAAGAGAAAGCTGGCTACAAACATACTCTTCCACAAAGGGATCAAGATGAGCGTACGTCCCTACCGCTCCAGATAATTTCCCATAACTTATATTAGCTATAGCTTCTTTTAAACGGTCAATATTCCTTTCAGTCTCACAATACCAAAGAGCCATTTTTAAACCAAAAGTAATAGGCTCGGCATGCACTCCATGAGTTCTACCTATCATAATAGTTTCTTTGTGTTCTAAAGCTTTTATCCTTAAGGCTTCTTTTAAATGATACAAATCTTCTAAAAGAATAACACCTGCCTCTCTCATTAAGATGGCTAAACAAGTATCTAAAATATCAGATGAAGTTAACCCTAAGTGAATAAAACGAGAAGACTTTCCTACATGTTCAGCCACATTAGTTAAGAAAGCAATAACATCATGGTTTGTTTCTTCTTCAATCTGTTTTATCCGAGTAAGGCTAAAATTTGCTTTTTGTTCAATTTCATTTAAAGCTTCTTTCGGTATATTTCCTAATTCTGCTTGAGCTTTACAAGCTGAAACCTCAATTTGAAGCATAAGATTAAACTTATTCTCTTCTGACCAAATATTAGCCATTTGCGAAAGGACATATCTTTCATGCATAGATAATATTACTCCTTTTAATTGTTCTTATTTTTAGTAGGTTAGGCAAGCTATTTTAGGTAGTTTATTTAAGTTTCAGTCTTTGTTGCTACTCCCACTCAATAGTCCCTGGAGGTTTTGAGGTAATGTCATAGACCACCCTATTTACCCCCATCACTTCATTAATAATTCTGTTAGTCATTCTATCTAAGACATCAGAAGGAAGGCTTACCCAATCAGCCGTCATACCATCGTAACTTTGAACTACCCTAATAGCAATCACATATTCATAAGTTCTTTTATCACCCATCACTCCCACCGTCTTAATAGGAAGTAGGACGGCAAAAGCTTGCCAAACATCTCGATAAAGTCCACTATTCCTTATTTCTTGATCGACTATATAATCAGACTCTCTTAAAATCCTTAATCTTTCTTCTGTAATTTCTCCAATAATTCTAACTCCCAATCCTGGTCCAGGAAAAGGATGTTGCCAAACAATTTCATCTGGAAGATTTAACTCTTCAGCTAATAATCTAACTTCATCCTTAAATAAGTCTCTTAAGGGTTCAATTAATTTTAACTTCATGGTAGAAGGCAGTCCGCCTACATTATGATGAGTCTTAATAATAGCTGATGGTCCTTTAATTGAAACACTCTCAATCACATCTGGATATAATGTTCCCTGGGCTAAAAATTCAACACCATCTAATTTAGCGGCTTCTTTTTCAAAAACCGAGATAAACTCCCGGCCAATAATTTTTCGTTTCTCTTCGGGATTTATGACCTTATGAAGTTTTTTTAAAAAACTTTTTTTAGCATCAACCCAGACCAAGTTAATATTAAAACTATTCTTAAATACTCTTATTACTCTTTCTGCTTCATCTTTCCGTAAAAGACCATTATCAATAAATATACAGGTAAGTTGCTCGCCAATAGCCTTATTTATCAAGACTGCTACGGTGGATGAGTCTACCCCTCCACTTAAGGCACAAAAAACCTTCTTTTTGCCCACCGTCTTTTTAATATCTTCACAGGCACTTTCAAGAAAAGATTTCATATTCCAAATAGGGGAACAGTTACAAATTTCATATAAATAGTTTTTTATAATTTCATCTCCATAATTAGTATGAGTAACTTCAGGATGAAACTGAACTCCATATAACTTTTTTTCTTTATTCATTATTCCAGCTACCGGAGTATTAACGCTTTGAGCAATGACTTCAAAACCAGAAGGAATCTCGGTAATATAGTCCCCGTGGCTCATCCAGACTAAAAAGTTCTTTTTTAGGTTTTGGAATAATGATGAAGAGTTTAAAATTTCGATGGAAGTTTTCCCGTATTCTTGTTTATCGGCTTGAACAACATTGCCTTCTAAAGCATAAACCATCCACTGCATTCCATAGCAGATAGCCAGAATAGGGATGTTTAATTTAAAGATTTGAACTTCTCCTTGAGGAGCCATCTTGTCATAAACACTAGCCGGGCCCCCAGAAAGGATAATTCCCTTAGGCTTAAGACTCTTTATTTCTGAAATAGGAGTATGATAAGGTAAGATTTTAAAGTAAACTTTAGATTCTCTAATCCGACGGGCAATAAGTTGAGTGTACTGGGAACCAAAGTCAAGAATTAAAATTGTATCTCTATCCATTAGCAAACACCATTATTAAAGA
The DNA here is from genome assembly GCA_018830565.1 of bacterium. Lineage (NCBI taxonomy): Bacteria > bacterium. Next base: position 27,200 of record JAHJRX010000060.1, read on the forward strand.
CCAAACTTAAGATCTTCCCATCCCAAACGGGCAATAAGTTGAGTGTACTGG
>JAHJRX010000061.1 GCA_018830565.1 bacterium
AGAAAGGTGCATATTCTTCCATTGGATCACCCTTGGAGGAAGTTTAAAATAAACCCATATAAAAGATCATTTTTATCTAATACAAAATAGGACATTTCTATTTAACGGAAAACAGGACATTTTCATTTTGCTGTTACAAATCATCAGAATATCCTTGACAAAACTGTTTAAAATGAGTATAATTTATTCTAAGTCAAATTTTCATTAATAGGTGCTATAAAATAATAGGTGCTATAAAAAAATTAGTGGTTATGAAAGACAAGAACTTTAATATAGCTATTGCTGGAAAAGGAGGAACAGGGAAAACAACTTTTGCCGGGTTAATTATTAAGTATTTAACAAAGAATAAACTTACCCCCATCTTAGCTATAGATGCAGATGCCAATGCTAATTTAAACGAAGTCTTAGGAGTAAAAGCAACAAAGAGCGTAGGTGCTGTCCGAGAAGAATCTTTAAAAGAGATAAAGAATTTTCCTTCTGGCATGAGTAAAGAGGCTTATTTGGAGCTTTGTTTTCAAGAAATAGTTGTAGAATCTAAGGAATTTGACTTAATTGTGATGGGGTGTCCAGAAGGACCTGGTTGTTATTGTTATTCTAATCATGTATTTCGTAAATATATCGATATTTTAATGGAAAACTATAAAGTTACGGTTATGGATAACGAAGCAGGTATGGAGCATTTAAGCAGGCGGACGACGAAAGATGTAGATATACTATTTATTGTTACTGATTTAAGCATGAGAGGACTTCGGTCTGCTGTCAAGATTAGAGATTTAACATCTGAGTTAAAGTTAAATATTAAGGATGTAAAGTTAGTGATAAATAAAGCGACAGAAGATCTAGTTCCTGAATTCTATGATTTTATAGCAGAGAATAACTTAAAGTTAGCTGGCATAATACCTTCAGATGATTTAATCTTTGAATATGATTTAAAAGGAAGACCAATCTTTAATTTATCAGATAATAGTAAAGCTGTAGTAGCTGTAGAAAATATAATTAAGAATAATATCTAAATTCTTTAATTGATAGAATTTAATTGATAGAAAAAGAATTTATAGAAGAACTTATTTATAGAAGAACTTATTAAAAAGGAGATATTTTATGGGAGCTAAAATTTTATCAGGAAGTGAGATTGCTAAAGAGATTAGAGAAGAACTAAAGAAAGAGGTTGAAGATTTAAAGAATAAAGGAGTTATCCCTGGTCTGGCCACTATCTTAATAGGGAGTGATCCTGCTTCGCAGGTTTATGTAGGGCAAAAGACTAAAACCTGCCATAATTTGGGAATATTTTCTGACCAATATACTTTACCTGCCGAGACCAACGAAGAAGAACTCCTTTCCTTGATTAATAAATTAAATAATGATCCCAAGATAGATGGAATTCTAACCCAGCTTCCTTTGCCTAAGCAAATTAACGAGCTAAAAGTCTTAAATGTTATTTCTCCAGAAAAAGATGTCGATGGTTTTCACCCTATAAATGTTGGTAAATTCTTTACAGTCAAAGATTTTAATGAAATGATGGAGAAAAATTTATTTTTACCTTGTACTCCTCATGGAATTATAGAAATTCTCAAGAGAAGTAATCTTGAAATTAGTGGAAAAGAAGCCGTAGTGGTAGGTAGAAGTAATATTGTCGGCAAACCTATTGCCATGCTTCTTTTAGCTAATAATGCAACGGTAACTGTTTGCCATAGTAAAACATCTGACCTGCCTGCTGTTTGCAGAAGGGCTGATATTTTAATTGCGGCCATTGGAAAAGCGAAGTTTGTTACCGCTGATATGGTCAAGGAAGGTTCTTGTGTTATTGATGTAGGTGTCAACAGAACTAAAGATGGTTTGGTTGGAGATGTAGACTTTGAAAAAGTAACTGAGGTAGCCGGCAGCATTACTCCTGTTCCAGGGGGAGTAGGTCCGATGACTATTACCATGCTCATGGTAAATGTGGTTAAGTCAGCAAAAAAGAGATTAATATAAAAAAAAGAGAGGTGCAAAGATGTCTTTGAATATTCCATTAGAAAACTATACTGGAAGCATTAGGGAAGTTGCCGTGGGAATTGGAGATAAGATTGTTAAGATGGGGGGAGAATCTACTTTAGCTTTTTATAACTTTGAGGGTAAAATTATAAATAAACCTTTAGTAGCTTTAGGAATATGCGATGTTAAGCCTTCTAATTGGCCTAAAGCCTTAATAGAGCCTTATCAAGATTGCTTAGATAATCCTGTTGCTTGGGCAAAGAAATGCGAAGAAGAATACCAAGCTGAGTTAATCTGCATAGAGCTGATAGGAACAGATCCCAGTGGAGAAAATAAGACTCCTGAAGAAGCAGCAGAAGTAGTTAAGAATATTACTGAAAATATTAAGGTCCCTTTAATTGTATATGGATGTGGAAAAGGAGAGAAGGATACAGTTGTCCTTAAAAAAGTAGCTGAAGTTTGCCAAGGAAAGAATCTCCTCCTTGGTCCTTCTAAGGAAGATAACTATCGGTCTATTGGTGCGGCTTGCTTAGGTTATAAGCATAATATTATAGCTGAAACTCCTATTGATGTTAATTTAGCTAAACAACTAAATATTCTCTTGAATAATTTGGGAGTTCCTTTAGAAAATATGGTTATTGATCCAAGCACCGGAGCTTTAGGCTACGGGTTAGAATATACTTATTCAGTCATAGAAAGAGATCGACTCTCTGCTTTGACCCAAAACGACGATAAGATGCAACTGCCTATTATCAGTAATTTAGGTCGAGAATCTTGGAAAACCAAGGAATCAAGGATTAGCGAAGAAGAGCAACCTTTATATGGAGATGCTGCTAAACGAGGTATTATGTGGGAGGCAATTGGAGCGATAAGTTTATTCTTAGCCGGAGCAAATATTGTTGTGATGAGGCATCCAAAGGCAGCTTCCTTAGTAAAATTAGTCATAAATGAACTTTTTTAAGATTTGAAAGGAGTAGGATCATGGGACTTAGTGGAATTGAAATATTTAAAAAATTACCTAAGAAGAATTGCAAAGAGTGCGGGGTGCCTACTTGTTTAGCTTTTGCTATGAAGTTAGCTCAAGGTAAGGCCGAGCTGGTAGAATGTCCTTATGTTTCAGAAGAGGTGATGGTCGAATTAAGCGAAGCTTCGGCTCCCCCTATTAGGACAGTAACTATTGGAGTAGGGGAGAATGCTCTAAAGGTTGGTGGGGAAACAGTCATGTTCAGGCATGATAAAACTTTTGTTAATCCTCCGGGTATTGCTGTTTTAATTAGTGACGAGATGGGTGAAGAAGAAATTAATCAGAAGATTAAACAGTTTAACCAGATAAAGTTTGAAAGGGTGGGCTTAGTTTTAAAACCAGATTTAATAGCCATCAAGAGTGAAACACAAAATGGAGACAAGTATGCATCTTTAGTCAGAAAAATAAAAGACCAAACCGAGGCTAAGATTATCTTAATAAGTAGCCAGAAAGAAGTAATGAAAGCTGGTTTAGATTGTTGTCAGGATAAAAGACCACTTCTTTATGTTCCTACTTCTAATGGAGTTAATGAAATTGCTCAACTAGCTAAAGAAAATAATTGTCCTTTAGCGGTAAAAGGATCAAACTTAGAAGAGTTAGCCGAAACTGTAGATAGGTTAATCAAAGAAGGCTTAAAAGACTTGGTGATTGATTCTGGAGCCAGAGATATTAAACAACTTTTAGAAGATCAAATAAAGATCAGACGCACTGCTTTAAAGACCAAGTTTAAACCTTTTGGGTTTCCTACTATTACTTTTCCTAATGAGATGACCGAAGATCCTATGAAAGAAGCTCTTTATGCCGCGGTGATGATTGCTAAGTATGCCGGGATTATTGTTTTATCTGATTTAGAGGTTTATAGAATATTTCCTCTCTTGGTGCAAAGATTAAATTTGTATACCGATCCTCAAAGACCTATGGTTATGGAACCAAAGATCTATGAGATCAATGAACCAAATGAAAAATCACCAGTCATTATAACGACTAATTTTTCTTTGACTTACTTTATTGTTTCTGGTGAAGTTGAGGGCAGTAAAATTCCTACTTGGTTATGTATTATGGATACAGAAGGACTTTCTACTTTGACCGCCTGGTCAGCTGGAAAATTTGTTCCAGATTTAATTGCTGTTTATCTAAAGAAGATTGGAATTGGAGATAAGGTTTCTCATCGAAAGGTTATTATTCCAGGTTATTTAGCTCAAATTAAGGGTGAGTTAGAAGATGAGCTAAAGAACGAATGGGAAGTTATTGTAGGTCCGAGAGAAGCCAGTGATTTACCTAATTTTCTCCAAAAGATTGCTTAATAAAAGTTTGAAGATTTAAGGGAGGCTAAGATGATATTTATTGCTGAAAATATTAATATTATGTCAAAGACTATCGGTCAGGCCATAAGAGAGAAAGATAAAAAACCTATCCAGGAAATGGCGGTAAAATTAGCAGAAAATGGAGCTCACTATCTGGATTTAAATTTGGGCCCCGCTCGTAAGTCTGGCGATGAAATGATGGAGTGGTTAGTTAAGACTGTTCAAGAAGTAGTAAGCTTGCCTTTATCCTTAGACACTACTAATCCCGTAGCTATTGAAGCTGGGCTTAAAGTAGCTAAAGAGCAACCCTTAATTAATTCTATTTCTGCTCAAAAAGAAAGACTTGAAAAAACCTTGCCTTTAGCTAAAAAATATGAGGCTTCTTTTATTGCTCTCTTGTTAACTGATGCCGGTATTCCTCGAACTGCAGAAGAGAGAGCAGAAGTATTCTTTCAACTATATAATGCGGCTATGGAAATAGGTATACCAGGAGAAAACATTTGGGTAGATCCTCTTGTTTTACCAGTAGCGGTAGATCAAAAACAAGTAGTGGCTTTTGTAGATTTTTTAAAGATTTTACCAGAGTTAACGGGAGAAAGCTTTAAAACTACTTGTGGTTTAAGTAATGTTTCCAATGGATCTCCTAAAGAACTTCGTCATATCTTAAACTTATACTATGCAGCTATCTTAAATTTTAATGGACTTTCTTCAGCAATTGTTGATGGCTTAGAAACTGACTTTTTAAATAAATTAGAGACTTTTGATCAGTATAATGATTTAACTAGTTGGGTCTCTTCTCTTCTTTCTAAAGAACAAGAAGAAGCTAATAAGACCATCAAAGCATTAAACAACGAAGTCTTGTATTGCCATTCTTGGTTAGAACTTTAAACCTCTAATTCTTGGTCTTCCGAAAAAGAATTATTTCACAAAAAAGGATTGAGTTTTTTAGCCAAACTTGTTTGGCTTGAGGATATTTTAAAAACATAGTAGGTAAAATGATTAGTAAAAAGAGTTATTTTTTAGGCTTTGATCTAGGCTCGGTAAGTTTAAAGACCGTGATTATGGATTCTTGGAAAAATGTTATCGAAGAGCACTATATTCGCCTTAATGGCCAGCCACTAAAAACCTTTCTTAACAACATCAAGGATATTCTAAATAGATATCCCAAGGATACTTACCAGCAAGTATGTTTTACTGGCTCTGGCAGTAGTTTAATAGCTAAAAACTTAGGCGTCAGCGATGTTAATGAAATCATTGCCCAAGCAAAAGCAGTAGAATATTATTATCCTTTGGCTAAAACGATTATTGAAATAGGCGGAGAAGATTCCAAAGTTATCTTCTTAAAAAAAGATAATGATTCTCTTCTGATCGAAGATTTTGCGATGAATAGTAATTGCGCTGCTGGAACAGGTTCTTTCTTAGATCAACAAGCTCATCGTCTTCGGGTATCTATTGAAGAATTTGGAGAGTTAGCTTTAAAGGCTAAGGTAACTCCTCGTATTGCTGGAAGGTGTAGCGTCTTTGCTAAAACAGATATGATTCATCTTCAACAAATAGCTACTCCTGATTATGAGATTATATCTGGCCTTAGCTTTGCTTTAGTTAGAAATCTAAAGAGCACTTTAGTTAAAGGTAGAGCTCCTCAAAAGCCAATTATCTTTCAAGGGGGAGTAGCCGCCAATAAAGGTATTGTTAGGGCAATAAAGGAGGTATTTGGGCTAACTGATCAAGAATTAATTATTCCTAAACATTTTGCTTCCATGGGAGCGATCGGGGCAGTGCTTTTAGCTTTAGAGAACGAAACTAAACCAGTGGACATTGATTTAAATTTACTTGAAGAAAGATTAAGTCTTACTTGCTTAGATAAAACTAAAAGATTAGAGCCACTATCTTTTGATGATCGATACTTTCAAATTTCTTATGCTAATTCTACTTCTTTAAAAAAGAAAAGTTCCGATCAACCCTTGGGGGTATATCTTGGTATTGATATTGGTTCGGTGAGCACTAATGTGGTAGCTCTCGATGAGGAAAAGAATGTCGTGACTAAACAGTATTTAATGACGGAAGGCCGCCCGATAGAAGCTGTTCGTAAGGGATTAGAGAATACTTATCAAGCAATAGGAGATCAGGTTCGTGTTTTAGGCGTAGGAACTACGGGCTCAGGAAGGTATATGATTGGAGAGTTAGTGGGAGCAGATATTGTTAAAAATGAAATTACTGCTCAGGCTACCGCCGCTATAGAGATTAACCCCCAAGTAGATACTATCTTTGAAATTGGAGGGCAGGATTCTAAGTATATCAGGCTCAAAGATAAAGCAATTGTAGACTTTGAAATGAATAAGATTTGCGCCGCCGGAACTGGTTCTTTCTTAGAAGAACAAGCAGAAAAATTAAATATCAATATAAAAGAAGAGTTTGGAAGATTAGCTTTATCTTCGAAGGCTCCAGTTCCATTAGGGGAGAGATGTACTGTCTTTATGGAGTCAGATTTAGTCCATTATCAACAAAGTGTTTCTCAAAAAGAAGATTTAGTAGCTGGTCTTGGTTATTCCATAGCTCTTAATTACTTGAATCGAGTAGTGGGAGATCGCAAAGTGGGAAATGTTATCTTTTTTCAAGGTGGAGTAGCTGCTAATAAAGGAGTAGTAGCTTCTTTTGAAAAGATTACCGGTAAGAAAATTATCGTTCCTGAGGACCATGAAGTTACCGGAGCTCTTGGCGTGGCTTTAATTGTCCGAGAATTTATAAAACAACATCCTCAAAGCAGTAAATTTAAAGGTTTTGACTTTAGCCAAAGGAAATACAGTATTGATTCTTTTGAATGTCAGGGATGTTCAAATGTTTGTCAAATAAGAAAAGTTTCTTTTGAAGATAAAACTCCTCTATTTTTTGGGAGTCGTTGTGAAAAATACGATTTAGCTAAAAAGAAGAAGGATTCTTCCTTGCCGGATCTTTTTGAAGAAAGAGAAGAGCTGCTTTACAAGGATTATTCTTCTGTTAAAGCTCTTTCAGGTGCTCCCAAGATTGGTATTCCTCAGGTGTTATTCTTTTATGAGTTTCTTCCTTTGTGGAGTACTTTTTTTAAAGAATTAGGCTTTCAAGTGATTGTTTCTGACCAGACCAATAAGAATTTAATTCACAAGGGAATTGAATACGTGAATAGTGAAACATGTTTTCCTGTGAAATTAGTTCATGGTCATATTTTAAACCTGATAGAAAAAGAGGTAGATTATATATTTCTTCCTAGTATCATTAATCTGAAAAAGGAGTTTAACATAAATGAGAATCAGTCTTGTCCTTATGTTCAAGCTATTCCTTATATTATCAAATCAGCCTTTAGCTTTGAAGAACATAAGATAAAACTTCTTTCTCCGGTGATTCATTTCCAAAGAGGCATCAAATATCTCGAGAAAGATCTTATTAAGTTAGGCAAAGAATTAAATATTCCATCTTGGAAGATAAAAGATGCTTTAAAAGTAGCCCAAGCTGCTCAAAATTTATTTTACACTACTATTAAATCTCGGGGTAAAGAAATTATTAACAATCTTCCTCCAGATAAACCTTCTATGGTTATAGTGAGTAGATCTTATAATAGCTGCGATTCTGGAGCTAACTTAGACTTTCCTAAAAAATTAAAGAGCTTAGGTATTTTAGCTATTCCTATGGATTACTTAAATTTAGAGTCAATTAATGTTTCTAATTTTTGGTTACATATGTACTGGAAGAGTGGTCAGAGGATCTTAGCGGCTTCTAAGATTATTAGAGAGATAAAGAATTTATATGGTATTTATATTACTAACTTTGGGTGTGGGCCTGATTCTTTTATCCTTCGTCATTTTAAAGAAAGTATAAAACCAAAACCTTTTCTCCAAATTGAAATGGATGAGCATAGTGCTGATGCCGGAGTGATTACGAGATGTGAAGCCTTCTTAGACAGTCTTAAAAATATTCCTTCTTCTTTTTTCCCTGAAGATAATAAATTTAATTTAATCTTTAAACACACCCGGATTACTCACAAGTCAACCTTACAAGATAAATTAATCTATGTTCCTTATATGGGAGACAAGGCTTTAGGTTTAGTTGCAGGTCTTATTTCGGTGGGACTAAAGGCTCGTTTATTTCCTGAGGCTGATCAAGAAACTTTAAAATGGGGTCGGAAATATACTTCTGGCAAGGAATGTTATCCTTGTATCATTACAACTGGAGATATGGTTAAAGTTATTAAAAATAATGGTCTTGATTGTGATAAAATTGCCTTCTTTATGCCTTCTGGAAATGGGCCTTGCCGTTTTGGTCAATACTATAGTCTTCAAAAATTAGTCTTAGAAGAGTTAAATCTTTCTCATGTTCCCATTATCACTTTAAACCAAGATAGTAATTTCGTGAAAGAATTAGGTAGCTTAGGTTCTAAATTCTCAAAAGTAAGCTGGCAAGGAATTGTTTCTATTGATTTATTAGATCAACTATTGCGGGAAACAAGACCTTATGAAGTAGAAAAAGGAACCACCGATAAGGTTTATCAAGAATGTCTGCAAAAGATATTTAATACTTTAGTCCACAGTGGCGATATTTGCCAAACTATGAAGGACATTAGAGAAGCTTTTAGTCAAATTCCTACTAAGTACCAAGAAAAACCAGTGATTGGGATAGTAGGGGAAGCCTTTGTAAGAGAAACTCCATTTAGTAACAACTATATCGTGCAACAGATAGAGAAATTAGGAGGAGAAGTGTGGTTAGCTCCTTTAAGTGAGTGGTTTTATTATTTAAATTTTACCCGAAAAAGAAGAGAGCTTCATAAGAAAGATTTTCATTCTTACTTTGTTTCTTTAAAGAATAATTTGTTTCAAAGATTTACTGATCATCAAATTAAGAAGAATTTAAAAGGTTTTATAAGAAACTACGATCATTCAAGGATAGAAGAAATTGTAGAGTTAGGAAGTCCTTATATTCACCCTTCATTTGAGGGGGAAGCTATCTTAAGTATAGGAAAATCTCGAGACTTTTTTTATAAGGGACTTTCAGGAATTATTAATGTCATGCCTTTTACTTGCATGCCCAGTACCATAGTTAATTCTATCTATAAAAAATTTAGAGAAGACCACGATAATATTCCTTCTCTTAGCTTAGCTTATGATGGACAAGAAGAGACAAATACTTTAGTTAGATTAGAGGCTTTTCTCTATCAAGCTAAGCAATACAAAAAGAAGTAAAATTAAGGATTCTTTTATAGTAGTTATTAACGAAAACCTTACAACGGAAATAATACCGAGTGATAAAAGATAAACTCGTTGGCACTCAATTAATTGCTCTGTGTCAAATTTCCATTAAATTAATAGGTGCTATATAAGTATATAGGTATATAGCCACCCAACAACCTCTATTTAATGGCTGCTACTTAAATATACCTCTGAACATGGGACTTACGATGTTATATCTGGCGTTAGAATCTGGAGAAGGTTATGGGTGGGGAGTGGCTGGCAGCTACCTCATAAAAGAATTATCAAAGCTGACTGAGGTTGGTCTTATTAATCAAAATACCATAAAAGATTTTAAGACCCCAAGTTTACCCCATGATATATTTCATGGCACTAGGAATGAAACTTTACTTCCCCAGTATCCTATCCAAGGAAAGAGAAATTTTGGTTATACTTTTTTTGAAGTTTCTTTACCTCCAGAAGCTAAAAAAAATTCTTGCTTTTATGATATTATCTTTGCCGGTTCAAGTTGGTGTAAGGAAAAATCAATAGAACATGGAATTGCCAGTACAAAAACTCTAATTCAAGGAGTAGATCCAGAACTATTCTTTCCCATAGAAGAAGAAAAACAAAATTATAAGGATAATTTTGTAATATTTTCAGGGGGAAAATTTGAATTTCGCAAAGGTCAGGATCTAGTTATTAAGGCTTTTAAAATACTCCAGAATAAATATAAAGATTTATTTCTAGTTTGCGCTTGGTATAATTTCTGGGATTTTAGCCTAAAAACCATGAAAATGTCCTCTCTTATTACAGTTGATTTGAGTTCCCACGATTTTATAGAGAATATAAAAAATACCCTCTCTCTTAATAAAATAGATTTGAGAAGAGTAAAAATCTTACCTTTTACAAAATCAGATAAATTTAGAGAAATTTTTAGGGATACGGATATAGGAATCTTTCCCAATAGATGCGAAGGGGGAACAAATCTAGTTCTTATGGAATACATGGCTTGTGGCAAGCCATGTATTGCTAGCTACAATAGTGGGCATAAGGATATAGTAAATAAACAAAATGCTCTCTTGTTAGAAAAAATGATTCCTCTAAAGATATACCAAAAAGAAACTAACTATCTTTTGTTAAATTGGTTTAATCTCTCTTTGGAGGAATTAGTTGAAAAAATAGAGTATGCTTATCATAATCGAGATAAGCTAAAGGAAGTTGGAAACAAAGCAGGTAAAGACTTACGCTCATTTAGCTGGGAGACAACGGCAAAGACTCTTTTAAGCTATATCCAGTGAATAAATGAATCTTTAAAAAAATGCGAGCAAGTCCAAGTATTTCTGTTAATGCTTAATAGCAAATTGGCATAACTTAATGTTTACCGAAATATACCATAAAAATATCAATTTAATAAGCTGCTCTTTGAATAAAAAGATAGCTTTTAAAGAGATAAATTACCAAAAATTTAAAATACTCTTAACTAAAAGCGGACAAAAAACTATTTATGGCTATTCTCCTTATGAAAAAAAAGATATTTTCCTTCACAGTAAATTTGATCCTCTGGCTCAATCTCAAAAATTAATAGAAAGGTATAATTTAAAAGGAGTAAAAGCTATCTTAATATTTGGTTTTGGGTTAGGGTATCATATTCAAAACTTAATAACTAAAGCTGAAAAAGATGCTCAGATAATAATTATAGAACCAGAAGAAGAATTATTTAAAATAGCTTTAAATGAAGTAGATCTTAGCTTTATCTTCGAAGATAAAAGAACCGAACTCTTAATTGGAGTTAATCTAGAAGAAATAACAAAACTCCTCCAAGAAAAGAAGGATTCAAATGAAAGTCTGCTAATTATAGAAAACCCGCCATCTATTAATTTAAATAAGTTTTACTTTAATTGTCTCTATAAATTTTTATCTAAAAGTTTCCCTACAATAGCAAAAAGTAAATTATTAAGTTCTGACGATCATATCTTTAGCTTAATGGAAGGCTTAATATCTGACTGGCCAGTAGAAGAAGATAAAGATCTAAAGTATATTTTAGATAATAGAGAATTAAGCCCCCAAAAAATCCTTTTAATCCAACTTACTGCAATTGGAGACATAGTGCAAACTACTCCAGTTTTTTTAGGTCTTCGAGAAAAACATCCTAACTCCTACCTTGCATTTTTAACCGAGCAAATAAATTATGACTTAGTAAAAAATAATCCTTATCTTAATGATATTTTTATATTTGATAATGAAAATATTAAGACTTCTTTGAGAAACTGCCAGAATTATAATGAGGTATTTGAAAAAATTAAAGTTTTCCTTGATCAATTAAGAGAAAAAAATTTTGATTTAGTTATAAACTTACATCTAAGTCTAAAAAGTGCTCTACTTACTAAGCTATCTGGCAGTAAAGATGTTCAGGGAATTAACATAGACGAATATGGAAAATTAATAGTAACAGGACAACCCTGGGTTCATTATAAATATTTTTTATATTATGGTGGTCAGAAAAAAATGCATATGAATATTATAAACCCAGTAGGATTGCAATCTTTATCGGCAGGAGTAAATCCAAGCAATAAAAAACCTTATCTAAATATAAGTAACAAAGAAATAGAAGAAGCTAAAGATTTATTAAAACAATATAATCTTAACAAGGATAGAGAAACAATCGGATTTTTTATAGGAGCTAGCTATCCTTCCCATAGGTGGAAAGAGGAATATTTTGCTCAACTGGCTGATTTATTAATTAGCAAGAGAAATTCTACAGTTTTACTTTTTGGAGGAACAGGAGAGTCTATTATTGGAAATAATATATTAAAATTAGCAAAGTATAAAGATAAAATAATAAATTTAGCTGGAAAGACTTCTCTTGGGCAGTTAGCTAGTCTTATATCTTTATGTAACTATATGGTAGTTAATGATACTGGGCCAGGGCATATGGCTGGGGCAATTACTTCTTGTCTTTGTATTGCTGGTCCTGCTTGGGCCGGGCCTTTTGGTCATAATCATCTAGCCATAGTTGCCAATATAGCTTGTGCTGGTTGTCTAAAATTAGAATGCTTAGAACATACTTGTATGAAAATAATTACCCCCGAAAGTGCCTATATAGCTTTAAGTTTGCTACGCAAATTAAAAACCAAGCCCAAAGAGTTCAAAAAGCATACTAAGATTTTAAATTCTAAAATATTTAAAGATATTATCTTATTTTATGTCGGAATGGAAAAAATAGATAAATTAGAATTTTATCACCCTTTAAATTATAAAAATTCTCATCCTGAAGAAATTAGCGAAAATATCTTTTTTCATAGCTTCTTAAATATTTGGGAATTACTAAAAGGAAAGAAAAATTACCAAGAAAGTTTTAAAGGTAAGATAGACTTTCTCTTTTCACCTCAAGAAATAATAACTCTAGTAAAAAAACACTACCATATAAAAGAAAATATTCCAAGCGTCAAGAATGAAATTGAAAAAATTGCCAAAGAAATAGAAGGGATTAAAAATCTTAGCTTACAAAGCATAGAATATATGGATCAAATTATTAATTTGATCCATAAAGACACTAAGTATAATTTAAATCTCTCCTTAATAAAAGAAATAAATGCTTCCTTGGTGGAAATATTCAATAGAATCAAAGAAAATAGATATTCTTTTATTTTTTCTTGCTTAAATGATATGGAATATTTTGATAAAGAAGAGGATGTTTTATGGCCTATTAAAAGAATGAAGAGGAATTACCTTAATATTGGAGACAGTTGTAAATGTATAACTATATTTTTATCAGAAATAATGGATTATTTATAAAGCAATTACTTTTTACAATATTCTTGTCAATGGGAAACTAAGCTATTTTCAGCAGCAATTCTAATTATGAAAACTTACAAGACAGATTAACCTAATTTCTACGATTTTCATAGAAACATTAATGAATTTTCCCAAAGCTTGAATTAAAAAGAAACCTAATTTGATTCTAGTTCAGCCTTTTTAATCACACCTTGTAACTTATTAAACCAGACAAATATCTATTTTTCTATGTTTTGGACAAATCTCTCCCCCTATCTTGAAAACGTTGTCAAGTATTTTCTTTTTTAAACCTTCTTG